>NZ_NISO01000007.1 GCF_002797415.1 Bacillus alkalisoli | reverse complement strand
GAGGCCACTGAAAAACAACTCCTAAAAAATGTAAATAAATAAAAAAAAGAAAACCTTCCTATCCAAATTTGGTATAATTAGTATCGACTAAGAAACAAATTATCCCAAAAAAGAAAGGAAGGCTTTCTTCTATGCTTAAAGAAAAAGATATGCAGTTAAGCATCTACTCCCTATTATACTTCAAAATTCCAGAAAACCATATACTCAAATTAGTACACGATGCCGTAGATTTTAGTTTTATTAATGAACTATTAGAAAGTACATATTGTAAATACTATGGTAGGCCTGCAAAAGAACCAGAGTTAATGGTTAAATTACTGGTACTTCAGTACCTTTATAAGCTTTCAGATGAGCGAGTTATTGAAGATGCGTCTCTCAATTTGGCATACATGTATTTTTTAGGCATTAATCCTGATGAAGAATTGCCCGATCCTAGTTTACTCTCTAAATTCCGAAAACAACGATTACAGGACGTTACATTAGATGATATCATCGTCGCATTTGTTCGCCAATGTGTGGAAAAAGGTATTATCAAAAATACTGGTGTAAGTATTGATAGTACTCACACAGAAGCAAACACGTTCAAAGCAACGGTAGAAAGAGTCATGAAACGTCTATCTAAGAAAATCTTTAAAACTTTAGAAAAAGAACTCGAAGATGTTCCAAGTGAAATTAATCGAGAGATTCCTGATTACAAAGAGATAGAAGACCATAAACAAGCAAAGCAAACAATGAAGACGTTTCTAGAAGAAACGATTTCTACAGTAGAAACACATATCGATTCGACAACTATTCCCGAAACAGTAAAAGTTCTAAATACAGCCAAAAAAATCTTAGAAGATCCTAAATTTCTAGCACAAAAAGGCGTGCGTTCATTGGTGGATCAAGAAGCTAGAGTTGGACATAAAAGTAAAACATCTCATTTTTTTGGGTATAAAACAGAATTTATTATTACGACAGATGATCGTATTATCACAGCTGTTCACACCGGGAATGGTGCCTATGTAGATGGTACTCACTTCGATGAACTGATGGAGTTAACGAAAAAGAGTGGAGTAACGGTAAACGAGATTTATGGTGATAAAGCTTACTTCCGGAAAGGTATCTTAGATACCATTAAAAAATATGAGGCCATTCCTTATATACCAGTAAGTGAAATGGCATATAAGATAAACGAAGATTTATATGCCTATAATAAGGATTCGGATGAATGGTTTTGTAGTCAAGGGAACTCGACCTATAGAAAGAAATATTCGAATAAAAAGAATCGACAATCAGTTATATACTACTTTGAAAAAGAAAAGTGTCGAAACTGTCCTTTACGATCAGAGTGTATACCTGCCAATAATACCGTAGGTAGAGTATTAGAGGTTAGTATCAATACACCAGAATTCTATGATTACAGCCAACAGCAGAAAACAGATGAATTCAAGGAGAAATATAAAAAGAGAGCATGCCAAGAATGGAAAAACGGCGAAATGAAATGCTTTCACGGGCTAGATCGTGCCAGGGGGTACGGTCTAAAAAGCATGTCTACACAAGCAAAACTAACTGCATTAGCAGTAAATATAAAGAGGATAGGAAAAATCCTATCCTCCAAAACAGCATAAGTGGCGTATTTAATTTACAAGAAACACCATTTTTCCTTCACTGAGAAAAAAAAA
>NZ_NISO01000006.1 GCF_002797415.1 Bacillus alkalisoli | reverse complement strand
TATGTCTGGTAATGATGGCGAAGAGGCCACACCCGTTCCCATACCGAACACGGAAGTTAAGCTCTTCAGCGCCGATGGTAGTTGGGGGCTGTCCCCCTGTGAGAGTAGGACGTTGCCAGGCAATGAGAAAAGAAAAGTTCAGCGTTTAGACGCTGGGCTTTTTTTGTTCGTGTGAGGAATGGGGATGAAAGACCGAAGGTCTAATATAAAGTAGGAATACAGGATAAAATATAAACCAGATACTCGGCGGGACCAGAGGAGCGAGAAGGTCGAGGATGCGACGGAGTGAGTACCAGAGTGTACGTTTGCGAGGGTACGTGAGGAACGTAGCGACGGAAGCAGACGAAGAGATTCGAAGCTCATCTGGTTTCACCGCGAACACGGAAGTTCAGCTCTTCGGTGCGATGGTAGTTGGGGGCTGTCCCCCTGTGAGAGTAGGACGTTGCCAGGGCAATGAGAAAAGAAAAGTTAAGCGTTTAGGCGATGGGCTTTTTTGTATGTAAAAGATGAAGTGAAACTTAGTTATAAATTAGAAGAAAACGAACTTGATAGACCGAGAAAGTTCATTGTTTTCCATAACCCCCATTTGGAAACTCACTCAAGTATAACCTATTAAAGATATCTACTACTTCGAAAAAGTCCTTATTACAGTCTCCGCCTTCTTCTATTGACCAGCAAACAGACAAAATCGAGTGAACATATCCCCAAAGTAATAACCTTTCTTTATTCAAATCTAATTGTTCCACAAAAATTTCTATACGTTTTTGAATAACGTGGGTCTTATTATCATTTGGCAATCTATTTAATAAAAACTGTATAACATCATACTCTCTTTCGCCTACTAAGCCTTTAGGGTCAATCGCAACCCATCCTCTGGCATGACAGGATAATATATTATAATGATGCAAATCCCCGTGTAATACATAATATTTTTGAATGCTAGAATTCAAACGGCTAAATATAGATAAAACATTTAACAACAAATCAATTGAAAAGGGACCAATGCCATTCGGATTTTGTTGAATAATTCTCTTTAACGAAAATTCATTTTGTTGGGTAGTTTTTAATGGTGTGTGCAAATGAGCTTCTTTCCATAACTGTCTCATTACTTGGGCAGCAAGAAGAGTAGTAGCTTGATCATTTTTGATGGTGGATAACGGTATCCCAGGTACCAGTTGCTCTAAAAGCATTATTCCAGTTTCTTTTTCACAGTCTATTAAATTAACCATTCCTTTGTTATTTTTATATAATGAAATAGCGGTTAGTTCATCTTCAAATTCATGATTAGGTACAGATAATTTTAATACGAGCTTCTTTCCATCCCTGCAAATTACTGGAGCAACATAGTTGTATGAAAGTTCATAAGGCTCTTGTATGTAAAAGTTCCACTTTTTTTCGCAATAAGAAATTAGAGAGGGGAGGTTGTTTAACCATTCTCGTCCTTTCTCTTTATGAATAGCAGTTATCATGTTTGAATAGTTTTCTGGTATTTTTCTCATATATGTTCCTTTCATTCCTCTTTTTACACGCATTGTTTTTCCCAATGAATTAATCTTTTCTACATCAATTTGTCATTACCCTGCAACAATTCAAACATTAGTTGATATTTAATAATTACATAGAAAAATGTATTATTTTTTCTTATTCATGTTTAATTCCTAACAAAAAGTGGAACTCTGTTTAGGTACTTAATAGTTGAAAAATCCTTTAAGTTTATATATATTTTAATTATAGTCAAAGATAGTCAAGGTCAGAGGGGAGGGGTAGCATGAGAAACATTTCAGATATAATTGAACAATATTTAAAGCAAATAGTAGAACGTAATGAAGAAAATTTTGCAGAAATAAAACGAAGTGAAATTGCTGATAAGTTTGAATGTGTACCTTCTCAAATTAACTACGTTATTAATACGCGATTTACTTTAGAGCGTGGTTACGTAGTGGAAAGTAAACGTGGCGGTGGTGGTTATATTCGCATCATTAAGATTAAGCCTCATGATAACTTACACCTTATTGACCAAGTTTTAACTATTGTTCATAACAGAATATCGCAATCTAGTGCGGAAGATGTGATTTTTCGACTTATAGAAGAAGGAGTTATTTCTTCTAGAGAAGCGAAGATTATGATAAGTGTAATGGACCGTTCTGTCTTATACTTAGAACTTCCGGAAAGAGATGAATTACGTGCTCGCATGTTACATGCGATGATTACTACATTAAAGTATCGGTAAGGGAGAGATGTATCGTGATCTGTCAAGAATGTCAACAACGACCAGCTACCTTGCACTTTACAAAAATAATAAATGGTGAAAAGTCAGAAGTGCATTTATGTGAAGTATGTGCGCAAGAAAAAGGGGAAATGTTTTCTTTTCCTGGTAATGCTGGGTTTTCCATCAATAACTTATTAGGTGGCTTACTAAACACAGAACCACTTATTAATAAAGCGAGTCAAAATGCTTTTGCAGAACAAAAAGTTATTCAATGTGAGAAATGTAAAATGACGTTTGGCCAATTTGCAAAAGTAGGAAGGTTTGGGTGCTCGCAATGTTATAAAGCATTCCAAACTCGTTTAGAGCCAATTGTAAAAAGATTGCACAGTGGAAATGCTGAGCATGCTGGAAAAGTTCCAAAGCGAATCGGTGGTAGCATACATGTAAAGAAAGAACTAGAATCTTTAAAAGTAGAATTAAAGGAATTAATTAAACAGGAAGAATTTGAGCAAGCCGCCAAAGTTCGCGATAGTATAAGAGCGTTAGAGAAGAAATTAAGTAAAGAGGGGGAAGAGTAAAATGTCTCTTGAAAAGTTTCTTAACCTTGCGTTGAGCTCATGGATGAACGATGAAGGGCCAGCTTCTGACATCGTATTAAGCAGTCGAGTTCGTCTAGCTCGGAACTTAGAAGATATTAATTACCCAACGGTTGCTTCAAACGAAGAATCAAAGGGAATTGTTGAGTTACTAACAAAAGAAATGGTTGAATCAGCTTTGTTTAAAGAACTGGAGCTTGTAACGATTAGTGATTTGAAACCTGTAGAAAAAAGGGTGCTTGTAGAAAAACATCTAATAAGCCCTCATCTAGCTGAAGATTCACCATACGGGGCATGTTTGCTTTCTCAAGATGAAAGCATAAGCATCATGTTAAATGAAGAAGATCATATTCGCATACAATGCTTATTTCCTGGCTTACAGCTAGAAGAGGCATTAATAGTCGCTCAAGAGTTGGATGATGCGATAGAAGAAAAGGTAGACTATGCATTTGATGAAAAATACGGTTATTTAACAAGTTGTCCTACGAATGTAGGTACCGGTTTACGTGCATCTGTCATGATGCATTTACCTGCATTAGTTCTTACACAGCAAATGAATCGAATTGTTCCTGCAATTAATCAGTTAGGATTAGTTGTTAGAGGAATTTATGGGGAAGGTAGCGAAGCTTTAGGAAACATTTTTCAAATTTCTAATCAAATAACACTTGGAAAATCTGAAGAAGACATTGTTGAAGACTTATTAAGTGTAGTAAATCAATTAATTACGCAAGAGAGATCTGCACGAGAAGCATTACTTAAAACTTCTCACATACAATTAGAAGACAGAGTGTTTAGGTCTTATGGTGTTCTAGTAAATAGTAGAATCATTGAAACAAAAGAAGCTGCAAAATGTTTGTCAGATGTTCGACTAGGTATTGACTTAGGACTCATAAAACAAGTATCAAAAACGATATTAAATGAATTAATGATTGTAACCCAACCAGGATTTTTACAACAATACGCAGGCGGTCCACTAAGACCGAATGAGCGTGATATAAGAAGAGCAACGTTAATAAGAGAAAGACTACAATTAGAAAAAACGAAAGAAACTGGAGGCGATGATGTATGATGTTCGGTAGATTTACAGAGAGAGCACAAAAAGTATTAGCACTTGCTCAAGAAGAAGCACTTAGATTAAGTCATAACAATATAGGAACAGAACATATCTTACTTGGTTTAGTTCGTGAAGGGGAAGGTATAGCTGCAAAAGCATTAGTTGCACTAGGACTTGGACCAGAAAAGATTCAAAAAGAAGTAGAAAATTTAATTGGACACGGACAAGAAAATACACAGTCTATTCCTCACTATACACCAAGAGCAAAGAAAGTGATTGAGCTTTCAATGGATGAGGCAAGAAAGTTAGGTCATTCTTATGTTGGAACAGAGCATATCTTACTTGGATTAATTCGTGAAGGTGAAGGTGTTGCGGCACGCGTCCTAAATAATTTAGGTGTGAGCTTAAACAAAGCACGTCAACAAGTACTCCAACTGTTAGGAAGCAGTGAAACATCGAGTTCACACCAAGGTGGATCTACTTCTAATGTAAATACTCCTACTTTAGATAGCTTAGCGAGAGATTTAACTGCTGTAGCACGTGAAGGTAGTTTAGACCCTGTTATCGGTAGAAGTAAAGAAATTCAGCGAGTGATTGAAGTATTAAGTAGAAGAACAAAAAACAACCCAGTACTAATCGGTGAGCCTGGAGTCGGGAAAACAGCGATCGCTGAAGGATTAGCCCAGCAGATTGTAAATAATGAGGTTCCAGAGATTTTACGTGATAAAAGAGTCATGACATTAGATATGGGAACTGTTGTTGCTGGCACAAAATATCGTGGTGAGTTTGAAGATCGTCTTAAGAAAGTAATGGACGAAATTCGCCAGGCAGGAAATATCATTTTATTCATTGATGAGTTGCATACGTTAATTGGCGCTGGTGGTGCAGAAGGAGCAATTGACGCATCGAATATTTTGAAGCCGTCTTTAGCTCGTGGAGAATTACAATGTATCGGTGCAACAACGTTAGATGAATACCGTAAATATATTGAAAAAGATGCAGCACTAGAGCGTCGATTCCAACCAATTAGAGTGGATGAGCCAACAATTGAAGAATCGATTCAAATTTTAACTGGATTACGAGATCGCTATGAAGCGCATCACAGAGTTTCCATTACGGATGAAGCGATTGATCAGGCAGTGAAACTTTCTGACCGTTATATTTCTGACCGATTTTTACCTGATAAAGCAATTGACTTAATTGATGAAGCAGGATCTAAAGTTCGTTTACGTTCTTTTACAACTCCTCCAAATTTAAAGGAGTTAGAAATAAAGCTTGAAACAGTGAGAAATGAAAAAGATGCAGCGGTCCAAAGCCAAGAATTTGAAAAAGCAGCTTCTTTACGTGATTCAGAGCAGCGTTTACGCGAAAAGTTAGAAGAAACGAAGAAGCAGTGGAAAGAAAAGCAAGGACAAGAAAATAATGAAGTAACTGTAGAAGATATTGCTTTAGTTGTTGCTAGCTGGACTGGAATTCCAGTATCCAAATTAGCACAAACAGAAACAGATAAGCTTCTTAACATGGAGGAATTGTTGCATGCACGTGTTATTGGTCAAGATGAAGCAGTAAAAGCTGTCTCAAAAGCTGTTCGCCGTGCACGTGCTGGTTTAAAAGACCCGAAGCGTCCTATCGGCTCCTTTATTTTCCTTGGGCCTACAGGGGTAGGTAAAACAGAGCTTGCAAGAGCTTTAGCAGAGTCTATGTTCGGTGATGAAGATTCTATGATTCGTATTGATATGTCTGAATTTATGGAGAAACATTCTACATCGCGTTTAGTGGGTTCTCCTCCAGGGTATGTAGGTTATGATGAGGGTGGACAATTAACAGAAAAAGTTCGCCGTAAGCCTTACTCTGTTGTCTTATTAGATGAAATTGAAAAAGCACATCCTGATGTGTTCAACATTTTACTACAAGTACTAGAAGACGGCAGACTTACAGATTCTAAAGGTAGAACAGTAGATTTCCGAAACACTATTTTAATTATGACGTCCAATGTGGGAGCAGAAGCTCTTAAACGTAATAAGTATGTTGGTTTTAACGTACAAGATGAAAACCAAAATTATAAAGATATGAAAGGAAAAGTGATGGATGAGCTGAAAAAAGCGTTCCGTCCAGAATTCCTAAACCGTATCGATGAAATGATTGTGTTCCATTCTTTAGAGAAGCCACACTTAAAAGAGATTGTTACATTACTTGCTGATCAACTAACAAAACGTTTAAAAGAACAAGATATTGAGTTGGAATTAACGGAAGCAGCTAAAGATAAAATCTCTGAAGAGGGTTATGACCCAGAGTACGGGGCAAGACCACTACGCCGTGCTATTCAAAAGCATATTGAAGATAAGCTTTCAGAAGAGCTATTAAAAGGAACAATTGAAAAAGGACAAAAAATAGTTTTAGATGTCGTTGAAAACGAATTTATTGTCCGCCCTGTAGAAAAAGTTAAATAACTGTCTAATTATTTATTGGCTATGTTAAAAAGGTATGTTGATTTATTATAACAATCTAGCTGTTGATTGGAGCGCCTGTCGTAGACTCCTTGAAAATGCTACCGCATTTTCTTCGTGCGATGCTTCGCTGCCGTAGCCTTCCTTGTCCCGCGGAAGCGGAGATATGCGCGGAAGTCAACAGAGGTGTATAACAGAGCTAAATTAATAAAAAGGAGGTAAACATAAGCAAAATGTGTTTACCTCTTTCTTGTATAGGTAGAAACTCACTTTTCATGAAAAAATAATAGCTAAAATTAGATTGTACATATTAAATGTTGTATCATAAAATTAGGAAAACAATGGTATTTTTAACTGGAGAGGGTTTTAGTATGGCAAAACGTAAGACGAAGTTTATTTGTCAGAGTTGCGGGTATGAATCACCAAAATGGATGGGGAAGTGCCCAGGGTGTAATGCTTGGAATACGATGACAGAAGAGGTAGAGGAGAGAAGTACTGGCAGAAGAGGTGCTTTTACAACAGGTGCTGCAACGATAAGAAAGCCAGAGTCAATCACTTCCATTCAAACGATGAAAGAACCACGCATTTTTACAGACATGGAGGAATTTAACCGTGTGTTAGGTGGAGGTATTGTACAAGGTTCCCTTGTATTAATAGGGGGAGACCCTGGTATAGGAAAGTCTACACTTCTTTTGCAAGTTTGTTCTCAATTAGCTACAAAGAAGCATAGAGTGTTATATATTTCTGGTGAAGAATCTGTTCAGCAAACAAAATTACGCGCCGATCGTTTAGAGGTCAATGCAGATGAGCTTTTCGTATTATCGGAAACAGACTTTGATTTGATTGCAAAAGCGGTAGAAGAGGTACAACCAACATTATTGATTGTTGATTCAATTCAAACAGTTTATCACCCAGCAGTTACTTCTGCGCCTGGTAGCGTATCGCAAGTCCGTGAGTGTACAGCAGAATTGATGAGAATTGCCAAAACAAAAAACATCGCTGCCTTTATTGTTGGGCATGTAACAAAAGAAGGAGCAATAGCTGGGCCGCGTCTTTTAGAGCATATGGTAGATACAGTTCTTTATTTTGAAGGAGAGCGTCACCATACATATCGAATATTACGATCCGTTAAAAATCGTTTTGGATCGACAAATGAAATTGGAATATTTGAAATGAAAGAAGTTGGCTTAGCGGAAGTGCAAAATCCATCGGAGATATTTTTAGAGGAGCGTTCAAAAGGTTCGGCAGGCTCAACGGTAGTCGCATCTATGGAAGGAACCCGTCCGGTATTAGTAGAGATACAAGCACTTATTTCCGCGACAGGCTACGGAAATCCACGAAGAATGGCAACTGGCATCGATCATAACCGAGTTAACTTAATTATGGCTGTACTTGAAAAACGAGTAGGACTATTATTACAAAACCAAGATGCTTATTTGAAAGTTGCTGGTGGTGTCAAACTCGATGAACCAGCTATAGACTTGGCAATTGCAGTAAGTATCGCTTCCAGTTTTCGAAATCAAGCATCAGATGCAGCGGATGTAGTTATTGGAGAAGTCGGATTAACTGGAGAGATTCGGAGGGTTTCACGAATAGAGCAGCGTGTTCAGGAAGCGGCAAAGTTAGGATTCAAACGTGTCATTATACCAGCGAAAAACTTAGGCGGTTGGACGGCTCCAGAAGGGATTGCAGTTATAGGGGTTGCAACGATAGAACAAGCATTGCAATATGTTCTAGGGGGTTAGAGACAAGAATGGAAGATATAAATCAAAATGAAAAGCTAGTGGCAGAAATTTTACAGTTTATTGCACCTGGCACCCCAATTCGTGAAGGGCTAGACAATATTTTGCGTTCGAATACTGGTGGTCTTGTTGTTGTTGGATATAACGAGAAAGTAAAAGAAATTGTGGACGGCGGCTTTTCTATAAATTGCTCGTTTAGTCCAGCTTATGTGTATGAGTTAGCTAAAATGGACGGAGCCATTATATTAAATGAAAAAGGCACTAAAATATTATATGCAAACGCACAATTAACTCCTAATCCAACTATCCTTTCTACCGAAACAGGAATGAGACATCGTACAGCAGAGCGGGTGGCAAAGCAAACTGGGAGCCTTGTTGTTGCTATTTCTCAACGACGTAACGTTATCACTTTATACAAAGGTGAATTTCGCTATGCATTAAAAGATATCGGAGTAATTTTTACGAAAGCAAATCAAGCAATCCAAACGTTAGAAAAGTATAAATCGGTACTTGATCAAAGTATAACGAATTTAGGAGCACTAGAATTTGAGGAACAAGTTACGTTTATGGAACTTTTGCAGGTTATACATCGTATAGAAATGGTATTAAGAATAAAAAATGAAATCATTAGCTATATTAATGAATTAGGAACAGAAGGTCGTCTTATCCGTCTTCAGCTTACAGAGTTAATCGCACATATGGAAGAAGAGACAATTTTATTAATTAAGGATTATTGTGTGGAAAAAAATGTAGATGCATTTGTTATATTAAAAAAGTTACAGAAGCTTTCCAATACAGACTTGTTAGATGATAACATCATATTAAAGCTATTAGGTTATTCTAGCTTTACAAGTCCAGAAGAATTAGTTTTACCCAGAGGATATAGAGTTCTTCATAAAATTCCACGCCTCCCACCAGTAATCATCGAAAACTTAGTAACCCGTTTTAAAAGATTGAAGCATACCATGGTTGCTTCGGTTGAAGAGTTAGATGATGTAGAAGGTATTGGGGAAGTAAGGGCGAGAAAGATAAAAGAAGGCTTAAAACGTATTCAGGATCAACTGTTAATTGATAGGCAAATATAACTTTCTACCAAAAGAGGCGACTTTCGTGACAACAATATTGCAGAAACATGTCAAAAACTTAACAAAAAATATTTTTCTAAGCATAATGACGTTTCAATTGTTTGAAACTGTTTATAATGTATAAAGGGAGGTGAAACAATGTTAAGGCGCATTGTTCAATTATTTTTTATTGTTATAGGTGGAATGCTAGGTATATTTTTTATTCCTGAACTTTTCTCATTATTAAATTTAGGTGGTATAGAACTGCTAAACAAGCCTTATACTGTTGCCATTTTTGGTGCCATTATATTTTTTATTCTTACTTTTTGGTTTGTTGATTATGTAGTTGGCTTTATTAAGTGGGTGGAAGAGTCCATTGTAAAAGCTCCAGTTACTGACGTTTTGTTTGGTAGTTTAGGCTTGATACTTGGTTTAATTGTTGCTTACTTAGCTGTTATTCCATTAGAGAAAATCCCTTTTCAAATTGTAAGTACGGTAATACCGATTTTTGTAACGCTATTATTAGGTTATTTAGGGTTCCAAGTAGGATTTAAAAAGCGTGATGAATTAGTAAGTTTATTTTCTATTTCTACTAAATTTGGAAAAAAGAAAGCCACAGAAGACGAAGAGGTGGATCTTTCTTCTAAAAAATTAAAAATTTTAGATACAAGTGTTATTATAGATGGGCGAGTTGCGGATATATGTCAAACTGGATTTTTAGAGGGAACGATTGTCATTCCTCGATTTGTTCTTGAAGAGCTTCAACATATAGCAGACTCCTCTGACGTATTAAAAAGAAATAGAGGGCGTCGTGGCTTAGATATTTTAAATCGAATTCAAAAAGAATTAGCTATCAAAGTAGAAATTTATGAAGGCAACTATGAAGAGATTCAAGAAGTGGACAGTAAGTTAGTGAAACTGGCTAAATTAACTTCTGGCGTTGTTGTTACTAATGATTTTAATTTAAATAAAGTATGTGAATTACAAAACGTAGCGGTTCTTAACATTAACGATTTAGCTAATGCTGTTAAGCCAGTAGTACTTCCAGGGGAAGAGATGACCGTTCAAGTTATTAAAGATGGGAAAGAATATAACCAAGGTGTGGCCTATTTAGATGACGGAACGATGATTGTTGTAGAAGAAGGTCGAGATTATATCGGAAAGCATATTGAAGTGTTAGTAACAAGTGTACTACAAACGTCTGCTGGCCGTATGATTTTTGCAAAGCCTAAACTTTTAGAAAAAGCATTATAATAGAGTGGAGAATTAGTATGTCTTATCAAGTAATCATTCCTGCAGCAGGTCAAGGAAAGCGGATGAACGCTGGAATGAACAAGCAGTTTATTGAATTAGAACAAAAGCCAGTTATTATTCATACATTACTAGTTTTTGAACATGACCCACTATGTGATCAAATATTAATGGTTGTTAATGAGCAAGAAATAGATATGTTTCAAGTTCTTCTGGAAAAGTACAGCATTACAAAAGTGAAAAAGCTTGTACACGGAGGAAAAGAGCGTCAAGATAGTGTTTACTATGGGATGAAGGCAGCAAAGAAAGACGGAATTGTTCTAGTGCACGATGGTGCAAGACCATTCATACGTCAAACATTCATCCATCGGTTAGTAGAGAAAGCAACAGAAACAGGTGCAGCAATTTTAGCTGTACCTGTAAAAGATACCATCAAAAAAGTTATAAATGGTATTGCGACGGAAACAATCGAAAGGTCTAGCTTGTGGAGCATCCAAACACCACAAGCTTTTCGTTTTTCCATATTAGATGAAGCTCATGAAAAAGCTAAGAAAGATAACTTTTTAGGCACAGACGAAGCTAGTCTTGTAGAGAGAATAGGTGTGGACGTTCACATTGTTGAGGGAGACTATGAGAACATTAAACTTACCACTCAAGAAGATTTACTTTACGCAAATGCAATTTTATCAAAGAACAATTAGTGATAGTTAACGGAGGATATCGATATGTTTCGAATTGGACAAGGTTTTGATGTACATCAACTTGTAGAGGGAAGACCACTTATTATTGGTGGAATTACAATCCCTTATGAAAAGGGATTATTAGGTCATTCAGACGCAGATGTGTTATTACACACTATTGCGGATGCATGTCTAGGAGCTATTGGAGAAGGCGATATCGGAAAACATTTTCCAGATACAGATGAAGCATTTAAAGATGCTGATTCAGCCCAATTATTAATACATGTTTGGAAGTTAGTTACGGAACGTGGTTATAGCCTAGGAAATATCGATTGTACGATTATTGCCCAAATGCCCAAAATGGCACCGCACATTCAAGCGATGAGAGAAAGAATAGCGGAGCTCTTAGAAGCATCGTCAGATCAAGTAAACGTAAAAGCAACAACAACTGAAAAGTTAGGATTTACAGGTCGTGGCGAAGGTATCGCCTCCCAAGCGACAGTACTTTTAATGAAAAACTAAAAACTCCTATTATTTTTAGTTTTTTATGATAAAATAGTGCAAGGATTTTATTGAAAACGGAGGAACTACAAATGTCAGTACGTGTACGCTATGCCCCAAGTCCAACAGGGCACTTACATATTGGAAATGCCAGAACAGCATTATTTAACTACTTATATGCTCGCAACCAAAATGGAAAGTTTATTATTCGCATTGAAGATACAGATAAAAAGCGCAATATTGAAGGCGGAGAAGAAAGTCAGTTAAAATTTTTAAAATGGCTTGGAATGGACTGGGATGAAAGTGTCGATGTTGGTGGAGAGTTCGGTCCATATCGTCAGTCAGAACGAAACGACATTTACAAGAAGTATTATGAGGAGCTACTTGAAAAAGGTTTAGCTTACAAATGTTATTGCACGGAAGAAGAATTGGAGGCAGAGCGTGAAGAGCAAGCGGCTAAAGGCGAGAATCCTCGTTACTCCGGGAAACATCGTGATTTAACAGAGGAGCAAAGAGCAACATATGAAGCAGAAGGGAAATTACCTAGCATCCGCTTTCGCGTACCAACCGGGAAAGATATAAAGTTTGTTGATATGGTTAAAGGGGAAGTATCCTTTGAAACAGAAGGCATTGGTGACTATGTAATTGTGAAAAAAGATGGTACACCGACGTACAATTTTGCAGTAGCGGTTGACGATCACTTAATGCAAATTACACACGTTCTTCGTGGTGATGACCATATTTCTAACACACCGAAACAAATTATGATTTATGAAGCACTTGGATGGGACGTTCCTCAATTTGGTCATATGACGTTAATTGTGAATGAAAGCCGTAAAAAGCTTAGTAAGCGTGATGAAAGTATTATTCAGTTTATTGAACAATACGAAGAGTTAGGCTACCTACCAGAAGCGCTATTTAATTTTATTGGCTTGTTAGGTTGGTCTCCGGGTGGAGAAGAAGAATTGTTTTCAAAAGAAGAATTTATTAACATCTTTGATCCTAGCCGACTATCCAAATCACCAGCTGTTTTTGATACACAAAAATTAACATGGATGAATAATCAATATATTAAAAAGTTAGACGTAGATACACTTGTTACGTTAGCGTTACCACACTTAATGAAGGCAGGTCTTCTACCAGAAAATATGACGGATGCAAAAAAAGATTGGACACGCGATTTAATAGCGTTACATCAAGAAAAAATGAGCTATGGTGCAGAAATTGTATCACTAACAGAATTGTTCTTTAAAACTCATATTGAGTATGAAGAAGAAGCAAAAGAAGTTTTAGCTCAAGAACAAGTTCCAGAGGTAGTAAAAGCATTCCATGAAGAGCTATCAGCTTTAGAAGATTTTTCTGCAGACAATATTAAAGCTGCAATAAAAGCTGTTCAAAAAGCAACTGGCCAAAAAGGTAAAAACTTATTTATGCCAATACGTGTTGCTACAACGGGTCAAACACACGGCCCAGACTTACCACAAGCAATAAGCTTATTAGGTAAAGAAACAGTTTTAGCGCGATTAGAAAAACTTTTTAGTTAAGTTAGTTTTGTAATGTACAAATACTATACGAAAAACAAATAATAAAACTGATTACTATCATATAAAACAAAGACCATTACTTAATGGATGAATAAGCGTTATTTTGGCAAAAATTTTGTTTTACACTAAACGAACTGTCATTATGAAATTATTTTAGTTAACAAATCTTTAAAAAGGTAATATAGTATAAGTACTAAATGCCTTTTTAAAATTATGGCTATCGAAAAACGAACTGTTATTAAAATAATATTGGAACGAAGAAGAGGAGAGTAAATGGAATTGAGTCATTCCAGAGAGAGCTACGTTTGGTGAGAGTAGCTTATGAATCAGTCCTTTGAAGTGCACCTCGGAGTCTATTGCTAAAAAGCTTGAAAGCTAGCCTAGTAAGTAATAGCGGCTAACCTCCCGTTACGAGGAAGAGTGGAGAAATAGTAAAGCGCATTTACTATATCTAAACAGAGTGGAACCGCGCCGAAAGCGTCTCTGTGTCAATATGACACAGAGACTTTTTTAGTTTTTTAAAACGCAAAAAAGTTGATTTCAGCTGCGAGTGTGAGACTCCTGCGGGAAAGCGCGTCAAGCGAGACCCCACAGGCGCCAAAAGCGAACACCTGCAGCTGAAATCAACAGTTAGCAATGTAAGGTATGTTGAAAAAAGAAAAATAAAACCCCTCGTAAAGGAGGAACGAAAATGTGGAAAATTTTAAAAGAAGATATTGAAGTAATCTTTGAACAAGACCCAGCAGCTAGAAGTTATATAGAAGTCATCTTAACTTATTCTGGACTACATGCCATATGGGCGCATCGATTAGCACACGGCTTGTTTAAACGTAAGTTGTTTTTCCTAGCGAGATCTGTATCGCAAATAAGCAGATTTTTTACGGGAATTGAAATACATCCTGGGGCAAAAATAGGAAGAAAGTTCTTTATCGATCACGGAATGGGAGTAGTCATTGGAGAAACGTGTGAAATTGGCGATAACGTAACAGTATATCAAGGAGTTACACTCGGAGGTACCGGTAAGGAAAAGGGGAAAAGACACCCGACCTTGCAAGACAATGCACTAATTGCAGCTGGAGCGAAAGTGTTAGGGAATATTACAATTGGTGAAAACTCTAAAGTAGGAGCGGGTTCCGTTGTACTAAAAGATGTCCCTAATAACTCTACCGTTGTTGGTATTCCTGGAAAAATCGTTATTCAAAACGGTGTTAAGGTAAAGAAAGATCTAAACCATCAAGACTTACCAGATCCAATTGCAGATAGATTTTTAGAACTCGAAAATGAAGTGAAAGAACTACAGGAACAATTACAGAAATGGAAAGAGAGGTCATAATATGGCTATTCAACTTTATAACACGTTAACTCGTAAAAAAGAACCCTTCATACCGTTAGAAGAAGGAAAGGTAAAGATGTACGTGTGTGGTCCTACTGTTTACAACTATATTCATATAGGGAATGCTCGTCCAGCCATTGCATTTGATACAGTAAGAAGATATTTAGAGTACCGCGGATATGACGTGAAGTATATCTCAAACTTTACAGATGTAGATGACAAGTTAATTAAAGCTGCAAATGAATTAGGCGAAGATGTTCCAACAATCGCAGAGCGTTTCATTGAGGCGTACTTTGAAGACACGGCTGCACTAGGATGCAAAAAAGCGGATGCACACCCTAGAGTAACAGAAAGTATGGACATCATCATTGAATTTATCGAGGCATTAATTGATAAAGATTTTGCTTACGAATCTGGTGGTGACGTTTATTATAGAACGAGAAAATTCGAAGGCTACGGAAAGCTTTCTCACCAATCTATTGATGAATTACAGCTAGGAGCCCGTATTGAAGTTGGGGAGAAAAAGCAAGATTCATTAGACTTCGTTTTATGGAAAGCGGCAAAAGAAGGAGAAATCTTTTGGGATAGTCCATGGGGCAAAGGTAGACCTGGCTGGCATATTGAATGCTCTGCCATGGCAAAAAAGTATCTAGGAGATTCCATTGATATACATGCAGGGGGGCAAGACTTAGCATTCCCTCACCACGAAAATGAAATTGCTCAATCAGAAGCAGTGACTGGGAAACAATTCGCAAAATATTGGATGCATAACGGGTATATTAATATTGATAACGAAAAAATGTCTAAGTCACTAGGAAACTTTGTACTTGTACACGATATTATTAAGCAACACGACCCACAATTAATTCGTTTCTTTATGCTTTCCGTACATTACCGTCATCCGATCAACTATAATGAGGAATTATTGCAAAATACGAAGAACGGGTTAGAGAGATTATCTACATCTTACTTTAATCTGAAACATCGTTTAGAAAGTAGTACAAATTTAGCACATAATACAGAAGATTGGTTAGAAAAAGTAGCTAGTTTTAAGCAACAATTTATTGAGGCAATGGACGATGACTTTAATACGGCGAACGCTATTTCTACTTTGTTTGATTTAGCGAAGCAAGCTAACCTGTATTTAAATGAAAATGTAACATCTGAAAGTGTAATATATGCGTTCATTCAGTCATTTGATGATTTTTTCAATGTGTTAGGAATTACAATGCAAAAAGAGCAAGAGTTATTGGATGAGGAAATTGAATTGTTAATTCAGCAACGAATTGATGCGAGAAAAAACCGTGACTTTGCTCTTGCAGATAAAATTAGAGATGAATTAAAAGAACGAAATATTATTTTAGAAGATACTCCGCAAGGAACAAGGTGGAAAAGAGGATAAAAGGTGAAAGTAAAAAAGAATTTAGATGCAAAACAAATGAATAGTTTAGCGTTGGCGTACGTAGGAGATGCCATTTATGAAAGTTATGTGAGGTTGCATTTACTAGAGCAAGGTAATGTTAGACCGAATCAACTTCATCAAACAGGTACAAAGTATGTATCTGCAAAATCACAAGCTAACCTTTTACACAAGTTAATGGATAAGAACTTTTTTTCAGAGGAAGAAATTGCAGTAATTAAGCGTGGGAGAAACGCGAAGTCTGGGACAGTACCGAAAAATACTGATGTCCAAACATACCGTTATTCAACCGCGTTTGAGGCTTTGATTGGCCATTTATTTTTAAATGATGAAGAGGAAAGAATGGAACAATTTATTAATACATGCATGCAGATGGTAGACGATGAAAGGGGTGTAGGGCGTGTCTAAAGAATTTATTATTGGTAGAAACCCTGTATTAGAAGCGATTAAAGCAAACCGAGAAATAAATAAGATTTGGGTTGGAGAAGGTGCAACGAAAGGTTCCATACAACAGGTTATTGGATTAGCTAAAGAAGCGAATATAATCATTCAATTCGTACCGAAGAAAAAGTTAGACCAACTAGCAGAAGGAAATCATCAAGGTGTTATTGCATCTGTAGCGGCATATGACTATGCGGAGATGGACGATTTATTTGCAAATGCAGAAAAAAGCGGTACAGCGCCTTTCTTTCTTATCCTTGATGAATTAGAAGACCCGCACAATTTAGGGTCCATCATGAGAACAGCTGATGCTATTGGAGCACATGGAATAATCATTCCAAAACGTAGGTCAGTTGGTTTAACAGCAACAGTTGCGAAAGCATCTACAGGAGCAATAGAGCATATCCCAGTAGTGAGGGTTACGAATTTAGCGAGAACGGTCGATGAATTAAAGGATAGAGGACTATGGATATTCGGAACGGATGCAAAGGGTAAAGTAGACTACCGCCAGATGGATGGTTCACTTCCCCTAGGCTTGATTATTGGTAGTGAAGGTAAAGGAATGAGTCGATTACTAAAGGAAAAATGCGACTTTTTATTATCACTACCAATGGTAGGAAAGGTCACTTCGCTAAACGCTTCAATAGCGGCAAGTTTGTTAATGTATGAGGTGTATAGAAAAAGAAACCCTGTTGGGGAATAATAGGTAATGGACATATTACTAGTCGACGGCTATAACATTATTGGCGCGTGGCATGAATTACGCCAAATTAGAAACGAGGATCTAGCGCAAGCTAGAGATATTCTCGTTTCTAAAATGGCTGAATACCAAGCATATACAGGCTTTCGTTGTATCATTGTGTTTGATGCTCATTTAACACAAGGGGTAGAAACCAAATATAATAATTACAGAGTGGAAGTTATATATACGAAGGAAAATGAAACCGCAGATGAACGGATAGAAAAATTAGCAATCGAGCTTTCAAATATTAAGACGCAAGTTCATGTTGCTACATCTGATTTTACTGAACAATGGGCAATTTTTGGGCAAGGTGCACTTCGAAAATCTGCTAGAGAGCTATTAACTGAAATCAATGCAATAGAATTAAAAATTCAAAAGCGAGTTATTAGTTTTTCTAATAAAAAACCATCTAAAAGAATTGAATTGAATGAAGAAATTTCACAAATTTTCGAAAAATGGCGTCGAGGGAAGCGATGATAGGTTGACCGGACTTTTATAACTACTGTATAATATTGCTATCTACTGTACGGTCGGGGGGATTCTTGTGGTGATTAGCGACCAATTATTGGCACATGATAAATTGGAACATATGGAAGATGAACATGTCGTAGAATTAGTGCATGCAGGTAATAGCGAAGCTTTAGATTACTTAATTAATAAGTACAAAAACTTTGTGCGTGCCAAAGCAAGATCCTATTTTTTAATTGGTGCAGACCGCGAAGATATTGTCCAAGAAGGAATGATAGGTTTGTATAAAGCTATCCGTGATTTTAAAGAGGACAAGTTATCTTCCTTTAAGGCATTTGCAGAGTTGTGTATTACAAGGCAAATTATTACGGCAATAAAAACGGCAACTAGACAGAAACATATTCCATTAAATTCATATGTTTCCTTGGACAAGCCAATTTATGATGAAGAATCAGATCGTACATTAATGGACGTAATCTCTGGAGCAAAAGTGATGAACCCAGAAGAATTAATTATCAATCAAGAAGAATTTGATGATATTGAAGTAAAGATGGAAGAACTATTAAGCGATTTAGAGAGAAAAGTTCTAGTGCTTTACTTAGATGGTCGTTCATACCAAGAAATTTCAGAAGATTTAAACCGACATGTAAAGTCGATTGACAACGCACTCCAACGTGTGAAAAGAAAACTAGAGAGGTACTTAGAGTTACGAGAGATTACTCTGTAGACCAAACGGTTTATTGACACTCGTATTACGATTGTGTTACAGTTTGAAGGACATAAAAATTTATGTGGTGATAAAACAATGAATAAAAAAGTAGTGCTCGCATGTACAAGCTGTGGTTCAAGAAACTATACAACCACTAAAAATGCTACTAACCAAAGCGAGCGTTTAGAAATAAATAAGTTTTGCAAAGTATGCAATGCTCACACTGCTCATCGTGAGACAAAATAGATTTGGACTTTACGGGGTTGGAGGTTACATGAATGCAACGATTAACTAAGTTTTTCCGTGATGTAGTTCGTGAAATGAAAAAGGTTAGCTGGCCAAAGCGAAAAGAATTAACACGCTATACAGTTATTGTTGTAACAACAGTCGCTTTAGTTGCGGTATTCTTTGGTTTGATTGACACAGGTATTTCTGCACTTTTACGTAATATCTTATAATTGAGTTAATTAATTTCATATTCAAGGTTCGCTTAGTAGTGATCTAGGACGAAACAAAATCGATTATTCGATTATTTTTCTAAAATGTTGAATAACGATTGTCTATTCATGGTATAATGTGAATAATATTGTAACTCGAGAAACCCGTTCAACGGGTTTTTTCATTTGTCTAAAAATATATTTTTGAGGGGGGACGGACATTAGTCCTTGCGGATGGAAAAGAACTGGTATGTCGTTCACACTTATTCTGGTTATGAGAATAAAGTAAAAGCAAATTTAGAAAAACGTGTAGAATCAATGGGGATGCAAGATAAAATATTCCGTGTTGTTGTTCCTGAAGAAGAAGAAACGGATTTTAAAAATGGGAAAAAGAAAGTTACCAAGAAGAAAGTTTTCCCAGGTTACGTTCTAGTTGAAATCGTTATGACAGATGATTCATGGTATGTTGTACGTAATACACCAGGTGTAACTGGCTTCGTAGGCTCTAGTGGAGCAGGATCAAAACCTACACCATTATTACAAGATGAAATAGATTTCATTTTAAAGCGTATGGGAATGGAAGAGAAAACAGTTGAGTTCGATTTCGAACTAAACGAAACAGTGAAAGTAAAAGAAGGTCCATTTGCGAACTTTACTGGAACAATTGAAGAACTAGACAAAGATAAGCAGAAATTAAAAGTTCTAGTTAATATGTTTGGTAGAGAAACGCCAGTAGAGCTTGACTTTACTGGGGTAGAAAAAATATAATCGAAAAGAACTTGAAATTAATATTAATAAATGGTATTATTTCAAAGGTCAGTATGTCTCAAAATGAGATGTTCTAATTTTAACATTCTTTATCTTTTATTATAAAGAATTTGGAGAGTGGGAGGGAGCAATCCCAAATACCACATCACGGACTTAAGGAGGTGTGTCTCGTGGCTAAAAAAGTAATTAAAATGGTAAAATTACAAATTCCAGCAGCAAAAGCAAACCCTGCACCACCAGTTGGACCGGCATTAGGTCAAGCAGGTGTTAACATCATGGGTTTCTGTAAGGAGTTCAACGCTCGTACTGCAGATCAAGCTGGATTAATTATCCCTGTTGAAATTACGGTTTTTGAAGACCGTTCATTTACATTTATTACGAAAACTCCACCTGCAGCAGTATTATTAAAAGTTGCAGCTGGTATCCAGTCTGGTTCTGGTGAACCAAACCGTAATAAAGTGGCAACAGTTAAGCGCGACAAAGTACGCGAGATTGCTGAGACTAAAATGCCAGACCTAAACGCTGCAAGTGTAGAAGCTGCAATGCGCATGGTTGAAGGTACAGCTCGCAGCATGGGTATTGTTATTGAAGACTAATACCATTAACTGTTAGGCAAATGTTTACAGGGTTGCGAATCGGTTTATGGCCAGTTCGCAACCTTTATTCGTGGGAGGTTATTCCGCTAAAACCACATAAGGAGGACGTTTAAAATGGCTAAAAAAGGTAAGAAGTTTATTGAAGCTGCTAAATTAGTAGACCGTACAGTAGCATACTCTGTTACAGAAGCGGTTGAATTAGCGAAAAAGACTAGCATTGCTAAGTTTGACGCTACAGTAGAGGTTGCATTCCGTTTAGGAGTTGACCCTCGTAAAAACGATCAACAAATTCGTGGTGCTGTAGTTCTTCCACACGGAACAGGTAAAACTCAACGTGTATTAGTATTTGCTAAAGGTGAAAAAGCGAAAGAAGCAGAAGCTGCTGGAGCTGACTATGTAGGGGATGCAGATTTCATCACTAAAATCCAACAAGGTTGGTTTGATTTTGACGTAATCGTTGCTACTCCAGACATGATGGGTGAAGTTGGTAAGCTTGGTCGTGTATTAGGACCTAAAGGATTAATGCCAAACCCTAAAACTGGTACAGTTTCATTTGATGTAACGAAAGCAGTTAACGAAATCAAAGCTGGTAAAGTAGAATACCGCGTTGACAAAGCTGGTAACATTCACGTTCCAATCGGAAAAGTTTCGTTTGAAAACGAGAAGTTAGTAGAAAACTTCGCAACTATCTATGATACTTTGTTAAAAGTGAAGCCTGCTGCTGCAAAAGGTACTTACGTGAAGAACGTTACAGTTACTTCTACAATGGGACCTGGTGTAAAAGTTGATCCTTCTACTTTCACTGTAAAAAACTAACATATTGACTTTTATAACTCACGCGATTATAATAATCGTTGTGTTAAAAATATAATATTGTTTGTACCGTAGACAGTAGGTGCTACTTAGTAGCTTAATTCCCTACCGAGGTGTAAATTTGACGATAAAGCAATTTTGTTTTAACGATTAAATTTCTACCTCCATGTCATGTGGGGGTATTTTAATGTACACCGGTCGGTATAAGTAGTAATCACTTAATAGGAGGTGTAACGATGGGCAAAGCAGTTGAATTAAAAATGCAAGTTGTTGATGATATCGCTGCGAAATTACGCGCGTCTGTATCAACAATCGTTGTAGACTACCGTGGTTTAACAGTATCTGAAATAACGGAACTTCGTAAACAACTTCGTGAAGCTGGAGTTGAATTCAAAGTTTACAAAAACTCTTTAACTCGTCGTGCTGCAGAAGCGGCTGAAATTAACGGTCTTAACGATGCGTTAACTGGCCCGAACGCAATCGCGTTCTCTACAGAAGATGTAGTTGCTCCTGCTAAAATTTTAAATGACTTCGCTAAAAAGCATGAAGCATTAGAAATTAAAGCTGGTGTAATTGAAGGAAACGTAGCGTCTGTTGAAGAAGTGAAAGCTCTTGCTGAACTTCCATCGCGCGAAGGTTTACTTTCAATGTTACTATCTGTTCTTCAAGCTCCAATGCGCAGCATGGCTCTTGTTACGAAAGCAGTTGCAGAACAAAAAGAAGAACAAGGCGCTTAATTTACAACTTGCAAGTTAGTTAAAAATAAAACTATTTAACAATCACAAGGAGGAAATAACAATGACTAAAGAACAAATCATTGAAGCAGTTAAAAACATGACTGTTTTAGAATTAAACGACTTAGTAAAAGCTATCGAAGAAGAATTTGGAGTAACTGCTGCTGCACCTATGGCAATGGCTGCTGCTGGTGGCGCTGAAGCTGCTGCTGAGCAAACTGAATTTGATGTAGTATTAGCTTCTGCTGGTGCTCAAAAAATTAAAGTTATCAAAGTAGTACGTGAAATCACTGGTCTTGGCTTAAAAGAAGCTAAAGAATTAGTTGACAACACTCCTAAAGCTGTTAAAGAAGGTATTGCTAAAGAAGAAGCTGAAGAAGTGAAAGCTAAACTTGAAGAAGTTGGAGCTTCTGTAGAAGTTAAGTAATATTGCTAAAAGCTCGCTAACGTGTTAGCGGGCTTTTTTACTGCTTTTCCACGTATATTTTTTTACTCGAAAGAGATAATAATAAAGTTGTTATGCTATGATTTTTAATCTACAAAGGAGGTTGCGTCGTGGCGGATCATTATTATACAAATAACCCTTCTGTTGAAAGTAATAGGCAGTCTTTCGATTTTATGTTAAATGAAACGAAATTTAGTTTCATAACAGATGCAGGAGTGTTTTCAAAAAAAGAGATAGATTTCGGATCACGCTTATTAATAGAAACGTTTGTATCTCCCGAAACAGATGGAGGAATTTTAGATGTAGGGTGTGGTTATGGCCCGATAGGAATCTCCATTGCGAAAAGGTACAACGACAAACAAATTACGATGGTAGATGTAAACGAAAGAGCTTTGCAATTGGCTACAGAGAATGCTGAAAAAAATCAAGTGAAAAACGTAACAGTCTTAAAAAGCTTTATATATGAAAGTGTGCAGAATAATAAGTATGCAGCCATCCTATCCAATCCACCTATTCGGGCTGGGAAGAAAGTTGTCCATGAAATTCTAGAAAATGCATTTGATAGATTAGTCGATAAAGGTGAGCTTTGGATCGTGATACAGAAAAAGCAAGGTGCTCCTTCAGCTATCGATAAACTTACAGATGTTTTTGATGAAGTAGAAGTAGTGGTAAAGAAAAAAGGTTATTATATCATAAAAGCAAAAAAAGGTTGACGTTTAATTTTTCTTGTGATAGCATTGTTTAATGCCAATATGTATTTTTCTGAGCGTCTATTTTTTTGTGCGTTTTCTACATTTATATGTATAAAATTAGTATGCTTGGAAAAGATAGTAAAATCAATAGCGCGTATGTAAAAATGTGGTTTTCTATTAGAAACCATTTTTCTTTTTTAGCATAGTAGAAATACTTATGTTAAAACATAAATTTTTTCTTAATTACGCTTGATACGAGGGGTGAATCAGTTGACAGGTCAACTTGTTCAGTATGGACGACACCGCCAACGCAGAAGTTATGCTCGCATTAGTGAAGTGTTAGAATTACCAAATTTAATTGAGATTCAAACTTCATCCTATCAATGGTTTTTAGATGAAGGATTAAGGGAGATGTTCCAAGATATTTCCCCTATTGATGATTTCACTGGAAATCTATCATTAGAATTTATTGATTATAGTCTTGGAGAACCAAAATATGTTGTAGAAGAATCAAAAGAGAGAGATGTTACATACTCGGCTCCATTACGTGTTAAAGTTCGCTTGATTATTAAAGAAACAGGCGAAGTGAAAGACCAAGATGTGTTTATGGGAGATTTCCCACTTATGACGGATACTGGTACTTTTGTGATTAACGGTGCAGAACGTGTTATTGTTTCTCAGCTTGTTCGCTCTCCATCTGTATATTACAGTGGGAAAGTAGATAAAAATGGGAAAAAAGGTTTCTCTGCTACTGTTATTCCAAACCGTGGTGCTTGGTTAGAATATGAGACAGATGCGAAGGATGTAGTATACGTTCGTATCGATCGTACTCGTAAACTACCAGTAACGGTTCTTTTGCGTGCGCTTGGATATGGTACGGATCAAGAAATTATCGACTTATTAGGTGATAATGAGTACTTACGCAATACACTTGATAAAGATAATACGGAAAGTACAGAAAAAGCATTACTAGAAATTTATGAGCGTTTACGCCCGGGTGAACCACCTACGGTTGAAAATGCAAAGAGTTTATTAGAATCTCGTTTCTTTGATCCAAAACGCTATGATTTAGCAAGTGTTGGAAGATACAAGATTAATAAAAAGCTTCATATTAAAAATCGTTTATTCAATCAAAGAATTGCGGAAACTTTAGTGGATCATGAAACAGGAGAAATCTTAGTAGAAAAAGGTACACTACTAGACCGCAGAAACTTGGACAAAATTATCCCACACTTAGAGAATGGTGTAAACCTACAATCATCTCACCCAAGTGCTGGTGTAATTACAAACGAAGTAGCATTACAACCAATAAAAATCTATGCTCCAAACGACAGTGAAGGAGAAAAAGAAATTCTAGTAATCGGGAACGGTTATATCGAAGAGAAAGTAAAACATATTTCTCCTGCAGATATCATTGCTTCTATTAGTTATTTCTTTAACTTACTACATGGCGTAGGAGATACAGATGATATTGACCACCTTGGTAACAGACGTTTACGTTCTGTTGGAGAACTATTACAGAATCAGTTCCGTATCGGTCTATCGAGAATGGAACGTGTAGTTCGTGAAAGAATGTCCATTCAAGATACAGCTACCATTACACCACAGCAATTAATCAACATTAGACCTGTAATAGCATCAATTAAAGAGTTCTTCGGTAGTTCACAGCTATCTCAGTTCATGGATCAAACTAACCCACTAGCAGAATTAACACATAAACGTAGACTTTCAGCATTAGGACCTGGTGGATTAACGCGTGAGCGCGCTGGATTCGAAGTGCGTGACGTTCACTATTCTCACTACGGTCGTATGTGTCCAATTGAAACGCCAGAGGGACCAAACATTGGATTAATTAACTCCTTATCATCATTTGCTAAAGTAAATAAATTCGGCTTCATTGAAACACCTTACCGTCGTGTTGATCCAGACACAGGAAAAGTGACAAGTCAAATTGATTACTTGACAGCAGATGAAGAAGATAACTACGTAGTTGCCCAAGCGAATGCTCGTTTAGGTGAAGACGGAGAATTTTTAGATGAAAATGTAGTATCACGTTTCCGTGGTGAAAACACAGTTGTGAAACGCGAACGCATTGACTATATGGATGTATCACCAAAGCAAGTAGTATCTGCTGCAACAGCATGTATTCCGTTCTTAGAAAATGATGACTCGAACCGTGCGTTAATGGGAGCGAACATGCAACGTCAAGCTGTTCCTTTATTAAACCCTGAATCACCAATCGTAGGTACAGGTATGGAACACGTTTCAGCAAGAGACTCTGGTGCTGCAGTTATTTGTAAACACCCAGGTGTTGTGGAGCGCGTAGAAGCACGTGAAGTGTGGGTGCGTCGTATTCAAGAAGTAGATGGACAACAAGTAAAAGGTGACTTAGATAAGTACCGCATGCTTAAATTCGTTCGTTCAAACCAAGGTACATGTTACAACCAACGTCCTATCGTTTCAGTTGGAGACCAAGTTGTTAAAGGAGAAATCCTTGCAGACGGTCCTTCAATGGAAAAAGGAGAATTAGCTCTAGGTAGAAACGTTATGGTTGCATTCATGACTTGGGATGGATACAACTATGAGGATGCTATTATCATGAGTGAACGTCTTGTAAAAGACGATGTATATACTTCAGTTCATATTGAGGAATACGAGTCTGAATCTCGTGACACAAAACTTGGACCTGAAGAAATTACAAGAGATATCCCTAACGTAGGGGAAGATGCTTTAAAGAACTTAGATGACCGTGGTATTATCCGTATCGGTGCAGAAGTAAAAGACGGAGACCTTCTTGTAGGTAAAGTTACTCCTAAAGGTGTAACAGAACTAACTGCTGAAGAGCGTCTATTACACGCAATCTTTGGAGAAAAAGCTCGTGAAGTTCGTGATACTTCTTTACGTGTACCACACGGTGGTGGCGGAATCGTCTTAGATGTAAAAGTATTTAACCGTGAAGATGGAGATGAGCTTCCCCCAGGAGTAAACCAACTTGTTCGCGCTTATATCGTTCAGAAACGTAAGATTTCTGAAGGAGATAAAATGGCGGGACGTCACGGTAACAAAGGTGTAATCTCTAGGATTTTACCAGAAGAAGATATGCCTTATTTACCAGATGGAACTCCGGTTGATATCATGTTAAATCCATTAGGGGTACCATCTCGTATGAACATCGGGCAAGTACTAGAACTTCACTTAGGTATGGCTGCTAGATATTTAGGAATTCACGTTGCATCCGCAGTATTTGATGGTGCTCGTGAGGAAGATGTATGGTCAACTCTTGATGAAGCAGGTATGGCACGTGATGCGAAAACTGTATTATTTGATGGTAGAACAGGTGAACCATTTGATAACCGTGTATCCGTAGGAATCATGTACATGATTAAACTTGCGCACATGGTTGACGATAAACTTCACGCTCGTTCAACTGGACCTTACTCATTAGTAACGCAACAGCCATTAGGTGGTAAAGCACAGTTTGGTGGACAACGTTTCGGTGAGATGGAGGTTTGGGCACTAGAAGCATACGGTGCAGCATATACACTACAAGAAATCTTGACAGTAAAATCGGATGATGTAGTTGGGCGTGTGAAAACGTATGAGGCAATCGTTAAAGGTGAGAACGTACCGGAACCAGGGGTTCCTGAGTCGTTTAAAGTATTAATTAAAGAATTACAAAGTTTAGGTATGGACGTTAAAATTCTGTCTGGTGACGATCAAGAGATTGAAATGAGAGACATGGATGATGACGATGAGAATTCGGCTGAGAATTTAGCTGCTGAAACAGATAAACCTGAACTTGAAAAAGAAACAGTAACAAAAGAATAGTTGACGATAAAAAGGTAAGCATTTGGGTAGAACCTGTAGATTAAGAGGGAGGTAGGCCCCTTGCTAGATGTTAATAACTTTGAATATATGAAGATTGGTTTAGCTTCCCCCGATAAGATCAGATCTTGGTCTCACGGGGAAGTTAAAAAACCAGAAACAATTAATTATCGTACATTAAAGCCGGAAAAAGACGGCCTTTTCTGTGAACGTATATTTGGTCCAACAAAAGATTGGGAATGTCATTGTGGTAAATACAAGCGTGTCCGCTACAAAGGTGTAGTTTGTGATCGATGTGGCGTAGAAGTTACACGTGCAAAGGTACGTCGTGAGCGCATGGGTCATATTGAACTAGCAGCTCCTGTTACACACATTTGGTACTTTAAAGGTATCCCTAGCCGTATGGGATTAGTTTTAGATATGTCCCCACGTGCACTAGAAGAAGTTATTTACTTTGCTTCTTATGTAGTAACAGAAACTGGTGATACTCCATTAGATAAGAAGCAACTTCTTTCTGAAAAAGAGTATCGCGCGTATCGTGAAAAATACGGTAATACATTCCATGCAGCAATGGGTGCAGAAGCAATTAAAAAGTTACTATCTGACATCGATTTAGAGAAAGATGTAGAAGGTTTGAAAGAGGAGTTAAAAACTGCTCAAGGTCAACGTCGTACAAGAGCGATTAAACGACTTGAAGTATTAGAATCTTTCAGAGGTTCTGGCAATGAACCATCATGGATGATTTTGGACGTGCTTCCTGTTATACCACCTGAGTTACGCCCAATGGTACAACTTGACGGTGGCCGCTTTGCTACTTCTGACTTAAACGATTTATATCGTCGTGTTATTAATAGAAACAACCGCTTAAAGCGTTTATTAGACTTAGGTGCACCAAGTATTATCGTACAAAATGAAAAACGTATGTTACAAGAAGCTGTTGACGCGTTGATTGACAACGGTCGTCGTGGTCGCCCTGTAACAGGACCTGGTAACCGTCCGTTAAAATCTCTTTCACATATGTTGAAAGGAAAACAAGGACGTTTCCGTCAAAACCTTTTAGGTAAGCGTGTTGACTACTCAGGCCGTTCGGTTATCGTTGTAGGACCAAACTTGAAGATGTACCAATGTGGTCTTCCGAAAGAAATGGCTCTTGAACTGTTCAAACCATTTGTAATGAAAGAGTTAGTGGAAAGAGGATTAGCTCACAACATTAAGAGTGCAAAACGTAAAATTGAACGTGTTCAACCTGAAGTTTGGGATGTATTAGAATCTGTTATTAGGGAGCATCCAGTACTACTGAACCGTGCCCCAACATTACACAGACTAGGAATCCAAGCGTTTGAACCGACTCTTGTAGAAGGTCGCGCAATAAGACTTCACCCGTTAGTATGTACAGCATACAATGCTGACTTTGACGGTGACCAAATGGCTGTTCACGTGCCGCTTTCTGCAGAAGCACAAGCTGAAGCTAGAATCTTAATGTTAGCAGCACAAAACATTCTTAACCCGAAAGATGGGAAGCCAGTTGTTACTCCGTCCCAGGATATGGTACTTGGTAACTACTACTTAACATTAGAACGTGAGAATGCAACTGGAGAAGGCATGGTTTTCAAAGACACAAACGAAGCATTATTAGCATACCAAAATGGTTTTGTTCATTTGCACTCTCGTGTCGCGGTACATGCTGGATCTTTAAATAACGAAACATTTACAGAGGAACAAAACAAACAATTGCTAATAACGACTGTTGGTAAATTAGTTTTCAACGAGATCTTACCTAGATCATTCCCTTATATTAATGAGCCTACTAGATATAATCTAGAGCAAGAAACGCCTCAGAAATATTTCGTGGAAAAAGGTGCAAACGTTAAAGAATTAATTGCTAGCCAACCGCTTGTAGAGCCATTTAAGAAAAAAATCTTAGGGAATGTTATCGCTGAAGTGTTTAAAAACTTTAAGATTACAGAAACATCTCGCATGCTTGACCGCATGAAAGATTTAGGATTTAAATACTCAACTAAAGCAGGTATTACAGTTGGTGTTGCTGACATCGTTGTATTAGCTGAAAAAGATGAGATGCTTAAAGAATCTCAAACAAAAGTTGATACAGTTCTAAAGCAGTTCCGTCGTGGTTTGATTACGGAAGAAGAACGATATGACAGAGTTATTGCGATCTGGAGCGCATGTAAAGATGCTATCCAAGCAAAATTAATGAACTCATTACCTAACTCGAACCATATATTCATGATGAGTGACTCGGGAGCCCGTGGTAACGCATCTAACTTTACACAGTTAGCTGGTATGCGTGGACTAATGGCCAACCCGTCTGGGCGAATCATTGAGTTACCGATTAAATCAAGTTTCCGCGAAGGTTTAACGGTATTAGAATACTTCATCTCGACTCACGGTGCACGTAAAGGCCTTGCCGATACTGCTCTAAAAACTGCTGATTCCGGATACTTAACGCGTCGTCTAGTTGACGTTGCTCAAGATGTTATTGTGCGTGAAGAAGATTGCGGTACTGACCGCGGTTTACACGTAGCATCATTAAAAGATGGCACTGAAGTAGTAGAGAGACTTGATGAGCGTCTAATTGGACGTTATGTTAGAAAAGCTATTAAGCACCCAGAAACAGGAGAAGTGTTAGTAGCTGAAAATGGATTAGTGACTGAGGATATCGCGCAACAAGTCATAGATGCTGGGATTGAAGACGTATGGATTCGTTCCGTATTTACGTGTAACACTCGCCACGGAGTATGTAAGAAGTGTTATGGTCGTAACTTAGCGACTGGATTAGAGGTAGAGGTAGGAGAAGCTGTTGGTATTATTGCTGCTCAATCTATCGGGGAGCCAGGAACTCAGTTAACGATGCGTACATTCCATACAGGTGGGGTTGCGGGAGACGATATCACTCAAGGTTTACCGCGTATTCAAGAGCTGTTTGAAGCACGTAATCCTAAAGGTCAAGCAGTTATCTCTGAAATTGATGGGGTTGTTACGGCTGTTAATGAAGGCAGAGATCGTCAACATGAGATAACAGTTAGAGGCGAAGTTGAAACTAGAACATATACTGCACCTTATACAGCAAGACTAAAAGTTGCTGTGAATGCAGAGGTTGTACGAGGTCAAGTTTTAACGGAAGGTTCTATCGATCCGAAAGAATTATTGAAAGTAAAAGACATGACAGCAGTACAAGAATATTTATTGCTTGAAGTTCAAAAAGTATACCGTATGCAAGGTGTAGAAATTGGGGATAAGCACGTTGAAGTAATGGTACGTCAAATGCTTCGTAAAGTTCGCGTAATCGATGCTGGAGATACGGATGTATTACCAGGAACATTACTAGAAATCCACCAATTTACTGATGCGAACGAAAAAGTCATTCTACAAGGCAAAGTTCCTGCAACAGCTCGCCCTGTACTACTTGGTATTACAAAAGCATCTCTTGAAACTGACTCGTTCTTATCGGCGGCATCGTTCCAAGAGACGACTCGTGTACTTACAGATGCTGCAATTAAAGGTAAGCGAGATGAACTTCTAGGATTAAAAGAAAATGTAATTATTGGTAAACTTGTTCCAGCTGGTACTGGTATGAACCGTTACCGTAAATTTGAACTTACTAAAGAAGTTGGTCAAGAAGAGCCTGTAACTGTAGAATAGTAGAGTAGGTTGACCAAAAGCTAGAACCTGATTAAACATTCATGTGTTTAATCAGGTTCTACAGGTCACCTTCTTTTTAATGTTATTGCAAAACTAGTTGACAATTAAAAATTATGATGGTAATATAGCAAAGGTGCTTATATAACCTGTAACTTTGGAGGATATATTATATGTCTTATGATAAAGTGAGACAGGCAACGACTTTCATTGTTGGAACAAAACAATCAGTGAAGGCGCTGAAAGCAGGAACAGCTACAGAAGTGATCATTGCGGAAGATGCTGATGCGAAAGTAACGTATAAAGTTATCCAAACTGCCAATGAATGCAAAATTCCTATCACAAAGGTAGATTCTATGAAAAAGCTTGGCAAAGCTTGCGGAATTGAAGTAGGAGCTGCAGCTGTTGCAATAATTAGATAAAAACTGTTTTTGTAAATTGTTTGCAAAAACTTTGTTTTTTGTTTTAAAATGAACCACCTGGATGTGTGGTCTTAAAAATTGAGGGAGGAGGAAATACAAATGCCTACTATTAACCAATTAGTACGTAAAGGTCGTGCAAGTAAAGTGGTGAAGTCAAAATCACCTGCTTTAAATAAAGGTTACAACAGCTTCAAAAAGTCACAAACTGACGTGTCTTCTCCACAAAAACGTGGAGTATGTACTCGTGTGGGTACAATGACGCCAAAGAAACCGAACTCAGCATTACGTAAATATGCGCGTGTTCGTTTAACAAACGGCATCGAGGTAACTGCTTATATCCCAGGTATCGGACATAACCTACAAGAGCACAGTGTAGTGTTAATCCGTGGCGGTCGTGTAAAAGACTTACCAGGGGTACGTTACCACATCGTTCGTGGTGCACTTGACACTGCTGGAGTAAACAACCGTATGCAAGGTCGTTCTAAATACGGAACAAAGAGACCAAAAGCACCGAAAAAATAATAAAACTTTAAGTATAAACTTACTTGAAAGGAGGAAATATTATGCCACGTAAAGGTCCTGTTGCAAAAAGAGACGTGTTACCTGATCCGTTATATAACTCAAAATTAGTTACACGTTTAATCAACAAAATGATGATCGATGGTAAAAAAGGAAAATCTCAAGCTATTATTTACAACGCATTCAACTTAGTTGCTGAGCGTTCTGGTAAAGATGCAATGGAAGTGTTTGAAACTGCACTGAAAAACATCATGCCAGTTCTTGAAGTAAGAGCGCGTCGTGTTGGTGGTGCAAACTACCAAGTACCAGTTGAGGTTCGTCCTGATCGTCGTGTTACTCTAGGTCTTCGTTACTTAACAAACTACTCTCGTCTTCGCGGTGAGAAAACGATGGAAGAGCGTTTAGCTAACGAAATCTTAGATGCTGCTAACAACACTGGTGCAGCTGTTAAGAAACGTGAAGATATGCACAAAATGGCGGAAGCAAACAAAGCATTCGCTCACTACCGTTGGTAGGATTCAAAGCTTTTCCTATAGTAAAAGCTTTGAATTTCTCTTGGTAGGATAACATACCATCTAAAACTGTTATGTAGCTACATAGCAGTTTTAGATGTAATTATAAAACGATACTTAAATAGGAAGGAGAAATACCCAAATGGCAAGAGAGTTCTCCTTGAATAACACGCGTAATATCGGTATCATGGCTCACATCGATGCTGGTAAAACAACTACAACTGAGCGTGTTTTATTCTACACTGGACGTATTCACAAAATTGGTGAAACACATGAAGGTGCTTCTCAAATGGACTGGATGGAGCAAGAGCAAGAACGTGGTATTACTATCACTTCTGCTGCTACAACAGCTCAATGGAAAGGACACCGCGTAAACATTATCGATACACCAGGACACGTAGACTTCACTGTTGAAGTAGAACGTTCTTTGCGTGTACTTGATGGAGCTGTAGCAGTACTTGATGCACAATCTGGTGTTGAGCCTCAAACTGAAACAGTTTGGCGCCAAGCTACAACTTACGGGGTACCACGTGTCGTGTTCGTTAACAAAATGGACAAAATCGGTGCAGATTTCTTATACTCTGTAGGTACAATCCATGATCGTCTTCAAGCCAACGCACACCCGATTCAACTTCCAATTGGTGCAGAAGACCAGTTCGAAGGTATCATTGACCTAGTTGAAAACGTAGCATACTTCTACGAAGATGACTTAGGTACTCGTTCTGATGCGGTTGAAATTCCTGATGAATACAAAGAGCAAGCAGAAGAGTACCGTAATAGCTTAATTGAAGCTGTTGCTGAATTAGACGAAGAGTTAATGATGAAATATTTAGAGGGTGAAGAACTTACAAAGGAAGAAATCAAAGCTGCAATCCGTAAAGGTACATGTAACGTTGAATTCTACCCTGTAATCTGTGGTTCTGCATTCAAAAATAAAGGGGTACAATTAATGCTTGACGCGGTAATTGATTACTTACCTGCGCCAACTGATGTACCTTCAATTAAAGGTATCGTTCCCGATACGGAGGAAGAAATTATCCGTGAATCTAGTGATGAGGCACCGTTCGCTGCACTAGCATTCAAAGTTATGACTGACCCTTATGTTGGTAAGTTAACGTTTTTCCGTGTGTACTCAGGTACATTAAACTCAGGTTCTTATGTAATTAACTCATCTAAAGGTAAGCGTGAGCGTGTAGGACGTATCCTGCAAATGCATGCAAACAGCCGTGAAGAGATTCCTGTTGTTTATGCTGGTGATATCGCTGCTGCAGTTGGATTAAAAGACACTACTACTGGTGACACGCTTTGTGATGACAAAAACCAAGTTATTCTTGAGTCTATGGAATTCCCTGAGCCGGTTATCCAGTTATCAGTTGAACCAAAATCTAAAGCAGACCAAGACAAAATGACTACTGCATTACAAAAACTACAAGAAGAAGATCCTACTTTCCGTGCACATACTGACCAAGAAACGGGTCAAACAATCATCGCAGGTATGGGTGAGCTTCACCTAGACATCCTAGTTGATCGTATGAAGCGTGAGTTCAAAGTAGAAGCAAACGTTGGTGCTCCTCAAGTAGCATACCGTGAAACGTTCCGTGGATCTGCTCGAGTAGAAGGTAAATTCGCTCGTCAATCTGGTGGTCGTGGGCAATTCGGACACGTTTGGATCGAATTTGAACCGAACGAAGAAGGAAAAGGTTTTGAGTTTGAAAACAAAATCGTTGGTGGTGTAGTACCACGTGAATACGTTCCTGCTGTACAAGCTGGTCTAGAAGACTCAATGGCAAACGGTGTATTAGCTGGTTACCCATTAATCGATGTTAAAGCTGCATTAGTAGATGGTTCTTACCATGATGTTGACTCAAGTGAGATGGCGTTCAAAGTAGCTGCTTCTTTAGCACTTAAAAACGCAGTATCAAAATGTAACCCAGTAATTTTAGAGCCAGTTATGAAAGTTGAAGTAGTAACTCCTGAAGAGTACATGGGTGATATCATGGGTGGTATTACATCTCGTCGTGGACGTGTAGAAGGTATGGAAGCACGCGGTAACGCTCAAGTTGTTCGCTCTATGGTTCCACTATCTGAAATGTTCGGATATGCAACTGCATTACGCTCAAACACTCAAGGTCGCGGAGTATTTACAATGCACTTTGACCACTACGAAGAAGTACCTAAATCGATTTCAGAAGAAATCATCAAAAAAAATAAAGGTGAATAATTGATTTTCGCCTAAACTTGTTTTATAAATAGTATGTAGGGTAATAAGTGGTTCTATTTATTACCATCTCATATAAAATAAAAATTTCATTGAAATTCAAGGAGGATATACTAATGGGTAAAGAAAAATTCGATAGATCCAAGACTCATGCTAATATCGGTACAATCGGACACGTTGACCATGGTAAAACAACTTTAACAGCTGCAATCACTACTGTTCTTGCTAAGCGTAGTGGTAAAGGTGCTGCAATGGCTTATGACATGATCGACGCAGCTCCAGAAGAAAGAGAGCGTGGAATCACTATTTCTACAGCTCACGTTGAGTACGAAACTGAAAACCGTCACTATGCACACGTTGACTGCCCAGGACATGCTGACTATGTTAAAAACATGATCACTGGTGCTGCTCAAATGGACGGCGGAATCTTAGTAGTATCTGCTGCTGATGGTCCAATGCCACAAACTCGTGAGCACATTCTTTTATCTCGTCAAGTAGGTGTACCTTACCTTGTTGTATTCATGAACAAGTGTGACATGGTAGACGACGAAGAATTATTAGAATTAGTTGAAATGGAAGTACGTGACTTATTATCTGAGTACGATTTCCCTGGAGACGACATCCCTGTAATCAAAGGTTCTGCTCTTAAAGCTCTTGAAGGAAATGCTGAGTGGGAAGAGAAAATCGTTGAATTAATGAACGCTGTAGATGAGTACATTCCAACTCCTGCTCGTGACACTGAAAAGCCATTCATGATGCCAGTTGAGGACGTATTCTCAATCACAGGTCGTGGTACAGTTGCTACAGGACGTGTTGAGCGTGGACAAGTTAAAGTTGGTGACGTTATCGACATCATCGGTTTAACTGAAGAGCCTAAATCTACTACAGTAACTGGAGTAGAAATGTTCCGTAAGCTTCTTGACTATGCTGAAGCTGGAGACAACATCGGTGCACTTCTTCGTGGAGTTGCTCGTGACGACATCCAACGTGGACAAGTATTAGCTAAGCCTGGTACAATTACTCCACACACAAAGTTCAAAGCTGAAGTTTACGTTTTATCTAAAGAAGAAGGTGGACGTCATACTCCATTCTTCACAAACTACCGTCCTCAGTTCTACTTCCGTACAACTGACGTAACTGGTATTTGTAACTTACCTGAAGGCGTAGAAATGGTTATGCCTGGTGACAACATCGAGATGACTGTTGAACTAATTGCTCCAATCGCTATCGAAGAAGGTACTAAGTTCTCTATCCGTGAGGGTGGACGTACTGTAGGTGCTGGAGTAGTAGCTACAATTCAAGAGTAATTTTTGTTTAAAAAAGCTGACGTGTTTACACGTCAGCTTTTTTTATATGAATATTTAATATCTCTCAAATTATTGAAAATATACTGCTGAATATAAAAGTTTGAGGTAGCGTAAAAGCATAACATGTATCCAGAAGCATGTGAGGTGTATCATCAAACCAATAAGATTTTGCATAAAGTCCCCAGAGTATATTATAAAAGATCTAAAGTGAATCAAAAGCTATATATAGTGTTACAAGTATATTAATAATACATAGTAAGTAAAACTCTCCCAGGAATTAGACTTTTAATCTATAACTCGAATAGAAGTTCATAAGCTAACTTAATTAGTATATTTGTTTACATATATTTATATAGAAGGAACTCGATTTTAATACAAACAACTAGTAATTGAATCAATTTCATAATTGCTGTTCGTTTAGTGAAAAACGAATGTTCTGTTAATTACAATTAAATAACGTTCGATATATAACGTTAATTATAATAATGAATAGGTTTATAATCGTTTTTCGTTTAGTAATTGTACTTTATGAAAATCACTCAATTATAAATTAATCGAACTTTAATCTTCTCTATATAAATCCAAGCGTTATCAGTGCAAAAACATTAAAACCCAAACTGGAAATAAATGATTGCATAAATCTAATACAACTTAGGTTGCATTCTTACCACGATGTAGTTATAATAATTAAGTGCTCACAGTTACATTAAAAAAACATTTGCATTATGTTAAAACATCATGTATAATTTATAATGTTGGTCTTTGACTTGCGATGAAACGGAAGGTTGCTGACACACCCGGCCGCTTTGCCATGGCGAGTGTGCAGGTTAATTTCCGCGGAGAATGTCTATGAGTAAATATAGGCGAAAGAAGGAGGGAAAATAATGGCAAAAGAAAAAATTCGTATTCGTTTAAAAGCTTATGATCACAGAATTTTAGATCAATCAGCTGAAAAGATCGTTGAAACTGCAAAACGTTCTGGTGCAACTGTATCTGGTCCAATTCCATTACCGACAGAAAGATCTGTTTACACAATCTTACGTGCGGTACACAAATACAAAGATTCTCGTGAGCAATTTGAAATGCGCACACATAAGCGCTTAATCGATATCGTAAACCCTACACCACAAACTGTAGATTCGTTAATGCGTTTAGACTTACCGTCTGGTGTAGACATTGAAATTAAACTTTAATGAATAAATACTTATATTATTAGGAGGTGTGACTTATGACCAAAGGAATCTTAGGAAGAAAAATCGGTATGACTCAAGTTTTCGCTGAAAACGGTGATCTTATCCCGGTAACTGTTATCGAAGCTGCTCCAAACGTAGTACTTCAAAAGAAAACAGTTGAAACTGATGGATATGTAGCTATTCAATTAGGTTTTGAAGATAAGCGTGAAAAGTTATCAAACAAACCTGAACAAGGTCATGCAACAAAAGCTAGTACAACACCTAAGCGCTTCATTCGTGAGATTGATGGCTTAGAAGGGTACGAAGTTGGTCAAGAAGTCAAAGTTGATATTTTCGCAAAAGGCGATGCGGTAGACGTAACTGGAGTATCAAAGGGTAAAGGTTTCCAAGGTGCTATTAAGCGTCATGGACAATCTCGTGGTCCAATGTCTCATGGTTCTCGTTATCACCGTCGCGTTGGTTCGATGGGTCCTGTAGCTCCAAACCGTGTATTCAAAGGTAAATTATTACCTGGACGTATGGGTGGAGATCGCATTACTATCCAAAACCTTGAAATCGTTAGTGTAGACACTGAACGTAACTTATTATTAGTTAAAGGTAACGTACCAGGTCCTAAAAAAGCATTAATCACAGTTAAAGCTGCTGTTAAAGCTAAGTAATTGAACAGGAAAGGAGGAACTACAAATGCCTAAAGTAGCATTATACAACCAAACAGGTTCTCAAGTTGGCGAAATCGAGTTAAATGATACTGTGTTCGGTATTGAACCAAACAATGCTGTATTATTTGACGCTATCATGATGCAAAGAGCATCTCAACGTCAAGGAACTCACAAAGTAAAAGGACGTTCGGAAGTTGCGGGCGGTGGACGTAAGCCTTGGAAACAAAAAGGTACAGGTCGTGCTCGTCAAGGTTCAATCCGTTCTCCACAATGGCGTGGTGGTGGTATCGTATTCGGTCCTACACCAAGAAGCTACAGCTACAAACTTCCTAAAAAGGTTCGTCGCTTAGCTATCAAATCTGCATTATCATCTAAAGTATTAGAAAACGAATTCTTAGTATTAGAAGGAATTACTTTTGATGCTCCAAAAACAAAAGAAATGATTTCTGTATTAAAAGGATTAAACGTTGACCGTAAAGCATTAATCGTTACTGGTGACGCAATTGAAAACGTTGAATTATCAGCGCGTAACATTCCTGGTGTAACTGTAGTATCTGCAAACGGAGTGAACGTATTAGACGTTGTAAACCATGACAAAGTAATCTTTACGAAAGACGCTGTTCAAAAATTAGAGGAGGTGCTTGCATAATGAGAGATCATCGTGATGTTCTTAAGCGCCCCGTGATTACTGAGCGTTCTACTGACTTAATGGCAGAAAAGAAATATACATTCGAAGTTGATGTTAAATCTAATAAAACTGAAGTAAAAGACGCTGTTGAAGCAATCTTTGGCGTAAAAGTTGAAAAAGTTAACATCATGAACTATAAAGGTAAATTCCGTCGTGTAGGTCGTTACAGCGGATTAACTAACCGTCGTAGAAAAGCTATCGTAACACTTACTACTGATAGCAAAGAGATTGAATTCTTCGAAGTTTAATAAATAAAAAAATAATTCAACAAGAAGGAGGGAAACAAGATGGCGATTAAAAAGTACAAACCGACCTCTAACGGACGTCGTGGAATGACAGTTTCTGATTTCGCTGAGATTACTACAGACAAACCAGAAAAGTCATTACTACAACCTCTTAAGAGAAAAGGTGGTCGTAATAATCAAGGTAAATTGACAGTTCGTCACCAAGGTGGTGGACACAAACGTCAATACCGTGTCATCGATTTCAAACGCGATAAAGATGGTATACCAGGACGCGTTGCTACAATAGAGTATGATCCAAACCGTTCTGCAAACATCGCATTAATTAACTATGCGGATGGAGAAAAACGTTACATTCTTGCTCCTAAAAACTTAGAAGTAGGTTTAACTGTAATGTCTGGTCCAGAAGCAGATATTAAAGTTGGTAATGCTTTACCACTAATTAACATTCCAGTTGGTACAGTAATCCACAATATCGAATTAAAACCTGGTAAGGGTGGACAATTAGTACGTTCTGCTGGTACTTCTGCGCAAGTACTTGGTAAAGAAGGTAAATATGTACTAGTTCGCTTAAACTCTGGTGAAGTTCGTATGATTCTTTCTACTTGTCGTGCAACTGTAGGTCAAGTAGGTAACGAACAACACGAATTAATTAACATTGGTAAAGCTGGACGTTCTCGTTGGTTAGGTATCCGCCCAACAGTTCGTGGTTCTGTAATGAACCCTAACGATCACCCACACGGTGGTGGTGAAGGACGCTCACCAATCGGACGTAAATCACCAATGACTCCTTGGGGTAAACCAACTCTTGGATTCAAAACTCGTAAGAAGAAAAACAAGTCTGATAAATTCATCGTTCGTCGTCGTAAAAAATAACGGGGTTGTACTACGGTTCACAGGAACCGTAGAGCAATCACGAAGGGAGGTTTCCAAATGGGTCGTAGCTTAAAAAAAGGGCCTTTTGTAGATGATCATTTAATCAAGAAAGTTGAACAATTAAATGAAACGAATGGAAAACAAGTTGTAAAAACTTGGTCTCGTCGTTCTACTATATTCCCACAGTTCATCGGTCACACGATCGCTGTTTATGATGGTCGCAAACACGTACCAGTATTCGTGACAGAAGATATGGTAGGTCACAAGCTTGGAGAATTCGCTCCATCTCGTACTTACAAAGGTCACGCTAATGATGATAAGAAAACAAAACGCTAATTAGAGGGGAGGCATTTACATGCAAGCTAAAGCTGTTGCAAGAACAGTTCGTATTGCTCCTCGTAAAGCACGTCTAGTTATGGATTTAATTCGAGGAAAGCAAGTTGGTGAAGCTTTATCAATTTTAATGTTAACTCCTAAAGCAGCTTCTCCAATCATCGAAAAGGTTCTAAAATCCGCTGTTGCAAACGCAGAGCACAACTATGAGATGGATGCTAATAACTTATTAGTAACGGAAGCATACGTTAACGAAGGTCCAACTTTAAAACGTTTCCGTCCACGAGCTATGGGTAGAGCAAGCCAAATTAACAAACGTACTAGCCACATTACAATCGTGGTATCAGAAAAGAAGGAGGGATAATCCGTGGGTCAAAAGGTAAATCCGATCGGTCTTCGTGTAGGAATCATCCGTGACTGGGAGTCTAAGTGGTACGCAGAGAAAGATTACGCTACTCTGTTACATGAAGATATAAAAGTCCGTGAATACATTGCAAAACGTTTACATGACGCGTCAGTTTCTAAAGTAGAAATCGAGCGTGCGGCAAACCGCTTAAATGTAACTGTTCATACTGCAAAACCTGGTATGGTTATTGGTAAAGGTGGTACAGAAGTTGAAGCTTTACGTAAAGCTTTAAACCAGTTAACTGGTAAACGTGTACACATCAACATTTTAGAAATTAAGAGAGCTGACTTAGACGCTAAGTTAGTTGCAGATAACATTGCTCGTCAATTAGAGAATCGTGTATCTTTCCGTCGTGCACAAAAGCAAGTTATTCAACGTGCTATGCGTGCTGGTGCGAAAGGTATCAAAACAATGGTATCTGGTCGTTTAGGCGGAGCAGACATCGCTCGTTCTGAACATTACAGTGAAGGTACAGTTCCACTTCATACACTTCGCGCTGATATTGACTATGGTACAGCAGAAGCTGATACAACTTACGGTAAATTAGGTGTGAAAGTATGGATCTACCGTGGAGAGGTCCTTCCTACGAAGAAGAAAACTGAGGAAGGAGGAAAATAATTATGTTAATGCCAAAACGCGTTAAATATCGTCGCGAACACCGTGGAAAGATGCGCGGAAAAGCTAAAGGCGGTACTGAAGTACACTTCGGAGAGTTCGGTTTACAATCTCTTGAAGCGTCTTGGATCACGAATCGTCAAATCGAGGCTGCACGTCGTGCTATGACTCGTTACATGAAACGTGGCGGTAAAGTTTGGATTAAAATTTTCCCCTCAAAACCATATACTGCTAAACCATTAGAGGTACGTATGGGATCCGGTAAAGGTGCTCCTGAGGGATGGGTAGCTGTTGTTAAACCAGGAAAAGTTATGTTTGAAATTTCTGGTGTATCTGAAGAGGTGGCACGCGAAGCATTACGCTTAGCAGCTCACAAGTTACCTGTAAAATGTAAGTTCGTAAAACGTGAAGAAATTGGTGGTGAATCTAATGAAAGCTAATGATATCCGTGATCTAACCACTGCTGAGATTGAACAAAAAGTGAAATCTTTAAAAGAAGAATTATTCAACCTACGCTTTCAATTAGCGACTGGACAATTAGAAAACACTACTCGTATTCGCGAAGTGCGTAAGTCAATCGCTCGTATGAAAACTGTTATTCGCGAGAGAGAGATCGCTTCTAATAAATAATGAAGAGGAGGTTCGCGGGAATGAGTGAACGTAACCAACGTAAGGTATACCAAGGCCGTGTTGTTTCTGACAAAATGGACAAAACAATCACTGTACTAGTGGAAACTTACAAAACTCACCCACTTTACGGTAAACGTGTAAAGTACTCTAAAAAGTACAAAGCACATGATGAAAACGGTCTTGCTAAAACAGGCGACATCGTGAAAATCATGGAAACTCGTCCATTATCAGCGACGAAACGTTTCCGTCTAGTAGAGGTAGTACAAAAAGCTGTAATTATCTAATATATAAAGTTCGGATATAAATAATCCGAAGGGAGGTACCAAGTATGATTCAACAAGAAAGTCGTTTAAAAGTTGCTGACAACTCAGGTGCTCGTGAAGTACTTACGATTAAAGTTCTAGGTGGATCTGGTCGTCGCTATGCTAACATCGGTGATGTTATCGTATGTACTGTGAAACAAGCAACACCAGGAGGCGTTGTTAAAAAAGGCGACGTTGTTAGAGCGGTAGTTGTACGTACAAAACGTGGAGTTCGTCGTACGGATGGTTCATATATCCGTTTTGATGAGAACGCATGTGTAATTATTAAAGATGATAAGAGTCCACGTGGAACTCGTATCTTCGGACCTGTTGCTCGTGAATTACGTGACAACAACTACATGAAGATTGTTTCTTTAGCTCCAGAAGTTATCTAATAGAACAAAGTTTTGTTTTCCAAGGAGGTGCAAAAGGATGCATGTAAAAAAAGGTGATAAAGTCCAAGTTATCTCTGGTAAAGACAAAGGTAAGCAAGGAGTAATTCTTCAAGCTTTCCCTAAAAAAGACCGAGTACTTGTTGAAGGTGTTAACATTGTAAAAAAACACTCAAAGCCATCTCAAGCTAACCCACAAGGTGGGATCATTAGCCAAGAGGCACCTATTCATGTATCAAACGTTATGCCTTTAGATCCTAAGTCTGGTGAACCAACTCGAGTAGGATACAAGGTATTAGACGGTCAAAAAGTACGTGTTGCAAAAAAATCAGGTGAACAATTAGATAAATAATTAGTAAGAAAGGAGGTACTTTAGATGAACCGCCTAAAAGAAAAATATCAACAAGAAATCATTCCTGCTCTTGTGGGCAAGTTTAACTATAAATCTGTAATGCAAGCTCCTAAGCTTGAGAAAATCGTTATCAACATGGGTGTTGGTGATGCAGTAGCTAACGCAAAAGCATTAGACAACGCTGTTGAAGAACTAGGACAAATCACTGGTCAAAAGCCAGTAGTTACTAGAGCTAAAAAATCTATCGCTGGTTTCCGTCTTCGTGAAGGAATGCCAATCGGTGCAAAAGTTACATTACGCGGTGAGCGTATGTACGAATTCTTAGATAAATTAGTTTCTGTTTCTTTACCACGTGTACGTGACTTCCGTGGGGTTTCTAAGAAATCTTTTGATGGTCGTGGAAACTACACTCTAGGTGTGAAAGAACAACTTATTTTCCCTGAGATTGATTATGATAAAGTAAATAAAGTACGTGGTATGGATATCGTTATCGTTACGACTGCTAACACTGATGAAGAAGCTCGTGAACTATTAACTTCATTCGGTATGCCATTCCAAAAATAATACCAAGGTAATGGTAAAAGGGAGGCGAAAATGTGGCTAAAAAATCAATGATTGCGAAACAAAAACGTACACCGAAACATAACGTGCAAGCTTATACTCGTTGTGAGAGATGCGGACGTCCACACTCTGTAATCCGTAAATTTAAGCTTTGCCGTATTTGTTTCCGTGAATTAGCTTATAAAGGCCAAATTCCTGGCGTTAAAAAAGCAAGTTGGTAAAACCCGATAATTGGGAAGGAGGTAAATTAAATGGTTATGACAGATCCTATTGCAGATATGCTTACTCGCATCCGCAATGCGAACATGGTACGTCACGAGAAGCTTGAAATTCCTGCTTCAAAAATGAAGAAGGAAGTTGCTGACATCTTAAAGCGTGAAGGTTTCATCCGTGATGTAGAACTTATTGAAGATAACAAACAAGGTATCATTCGTATTTTCTTAAAATACGGTGCGAACAATGAGCGCGTAATCACTGGTTTAAAGCGTATTAGTAAGCCTGGTTTACGTGTTTACGCTAAAGCTAACGAAGTACCTCGTGTACTTAATGGTTTAGGTATTGCGATCATCTCTACTTCTCAAGGTGTTGTCACTGATAAAGAAGCTCGTCAAAAGCAAACTGGTGGAGAAGTATTAGCATACGTTTGGTAATAATTTTTTGAAATGAACGGAGGTGCAACTATATGTCACGCGTAGGTAAAAAAATTATCGAGGTTCCTGCTGGTGTTACTATCACTAACGATAACAACACAGTAACAGTTAAAGGACCTAAAGGTGAATTAACTCGTACATTTAACCAAGATATTACTATCAGCTTAGAAGAGAACACACTAACTGTTTCTCGTCCTACTGATAACAAAGAGCACCGTGCTTTACATGGTACAACACGCGCTCTTTTATCTAACATGGTAGAAGGTGTAACGAAAGGTTTCGAGAGAGGATTAGAACTTATCGGGGTTGGATACCGTGCTACAAAGCAAGGTGACAAGCTTGTTCTAAACGTTGGATACTCTCATCCTGTAGAGATTACTCCTGAACAAGGTATTGAAATTGATGTTCCAGCAAATACAAAGATCCTTATTAAAGGAATCGACAAAGAACGTGTTGGTGCTTTAGCAGCTAACATTCGTGATGTTCGTCCACCAGAGCCTTACAAAGGTAAAGGTATTCGTTACGAAGGCGAATTTGTTCGTCGTAAAGAAGGTAAAACTGCGAAGTAATACCGCTTAATAGGAAGAAAGGAGTGACTGTTAGATGATTATTAAACCTGATAAAAACTCTACTCGTAAGAAAAGACATGCTCGTGTTCGTGCTAAATTATCAGGAACGGCTACTCGTCCACGTTTAAACGTTTTCCGCTCAAACCAAAACATTTATGCTCAAGTTATTGATGATATAAATGCAGTAACAATTGCAAGTGCATCTACACTTGATAAAGAAGTTTCTGTTGAGAGTGGAAGCAACGTTGATGCTGCAAAACTAGTTGGAGAATTAGTTGCAAAACGTGCGATTGAAAAGGGAGTTAAATCCGTAGTATTCGACCGCGGTGGTTATTTATATCATGGACGTGTAAAAGCATTAGCAGATGCTGCACGTGAGTCTGGCTTAGAATTTTAATAGACAAAGGAGGGACACTGATGCGTCGTATTGATTCAAACAAATTAGAACTTGAAGAACGCGTTGTTACGGTTAACCGCGTTGCGAAAGTAGTAAAAGGTGGACGTCGTTTCCGCTTTGCTGCTCTAGTAGTAGTAGGTGACAAAAACGGCAACGTAGGTTTCGGTACTGGTAAAGCTCAAGAAGTACCAGAAGCGATTCGCAAAGCTATTGAAGATGCGAAAAAGAATTTAGTTGCTGTACCTATCGTTGGTACATCAATTCCACACCAAGTACTAGGTGAATTTGGTTCTGGTGAAATCCTATTAAAACCTGCTTCTGAGGGTACTGGGGTTATCGCTGGTGGACCAGTTCGTGCTGTACTAGAATTAGCTGGTGTTCAAGACATCCTTTCTAAATCTTTAGGATCTAACACACCAATTAACATGATTCGTGCTACAATCGACGGATTAAAGCAATTAAAACGTGCAGAAGACGTTGCTAAATTGCGTGGTAAAACGGTAGAAGAACTGTTAGGATAAGGAGGGAAATCAAATGACAAACAAATTAGAAATCACCCTCACTCGCAGTGTAATCGGTCGTCCACAAGACCAACGTGTAACTGTTGCTACACTTGGTTTGAAAAAAATGCATCAAACAGTTATCCACGAGGATAACGTAGCTATCCGTGGAATGATTAACAAGGTATCTCACCTTGTTACTGTGAAAGAGCAATAAATAATTGTTTCGTTTATAATATAAGGAGGTGCCACAATGAAACTTCATGAGTTAAAACCAGCAGAAGGTTCCCGTAAAGTCCGTAATCGCGTAGGTCGCGGTACTGGTTCTGGTAACGGTAAAACTTCTGGTAAAGGTCATAAAGGTCAAAATGCTCGCTCAGGCGGTGGCGTACGTCCAGGATTCGAAGGTGGTCAAACACCTCTATTCCAACGTTTACCAAAACGTGGATTTACAAACATTCATCGTAAAGAGTACGCAATCATCAACCTTGATGCTTTAAATCGCTTTGAAGATGGTACAGAAGTAACACCTGAATTACTTATAGAAACAGGTTTAGTTAGCAAATTAAACGCTGGTCTTAAAGTATTAGGTAACGGTTCTATCGAGAAAAAGCTAACTGTTCGTGCTCACAAGTTCTCTTCATCAGCCAAAGAAGCGATCGAAGCAGCTGGCGGATCAGTTGAGGTGATTTAATGTTCCAGACATTCTCCAATTTTATGCGCGTGGGTGACATTAGAAATAAAATAGTCTTCACCCTTATAATGTTAGTAATATTCCGTATCGGTACATTCATTCCAGTACCTGGAGTGAATGCTGATATTCTTAAATTTTCAGACGAGATGAATGTATTTGGAATCCTAAATACATTCGGTGGTGGGGCTCTTGAAAACTTCTCCATTTTTGCAATGGGCGTTATGCCTTACATTACAGCTTCCATCATCGTTCAACTTTTACAGATGGACGTTGTTCCGAAGTTTACTGAATGGTCAAAGCAAGGTGAAGTAGGTCGTAGAAAGCTTGCCCAGTTCACTAGGTATTTCACAATTGTGCTTGGTTTCATCCAAGCTATTGGTATGTCTATCGGGTTTAATAATTTAATGGGTGGTCAATTAATTAATAATCCTGGTTTTACAACATACTTAGTTATCGCAATTGTACTTACTGCAGGAACTGCTTTTCTAATGTGGTTAGGTGAGCAAATTACTTCTAACGGAGTTGGGAATGGTATTTCTATTCTTATCTTCGCTGGTATCGTAGCTGCAATACCTAATGGCATTAACCAAATATATGCACAAAAGATTCAAGATGCGGGAGAAGCTCTTTTCCTAAACCTTGTAATCGTAGCGTTAATTGGATTAGCTATTTTGGCTGTAATTGTGGGAGTTATTTTCATTCAACAAGCGTTACGTAAAATTCCTGTTCAGTATGCGAAGCAACTAGCTGGAAGAAACCCTGTTGGAGGACATTCAACTCATATTCCATTAAAGGTGAACGCTGCCGGGGTTATCCCAGTAATCTTTGCGGTTTCATTTATTATTACACCACCAACAATAGCGTCATTCTTCGGTGATACTAGCACTACTCAATGGATTCAAGCGACTTTTGATTATACAAAACCAGTTGGAATGCTTGTGTATGTTGCGTTAATCATCGCCTTTACGTATTTCTACACATTTGTTCAAGTGAACCCTGAACAAATGGCAGAAAACTTAAAGAAACAAGGTGGATACATCCCAGGAATTAGACCTGGATTAGATACACAAGGATTTTTAACAAAAATTCTTTACCGACTTACATTTGTTGGTTCTATCTTCTTAGCAGCTATATCTATTCTTCCTGTAATCTTTATGGCTATAGCGGATCTACCACCTGCTGTACAAATTGGCGGAACTGGTCTACTGATCGTTGTAGGGGTTGCCCTAGAAACGATGAAAACACTAGAAAGCCAGTTAGTGAAGCGACACTATAAAGGATTCATTAAGTAATGAAGTATTGGGATAGATTCTATCCCAAAGCTTCATAAGATTTGAGGGGGCATTAACATGAATTTAGTTCTAATGGGACTTCCAGGTGCTGGTAAAGGTACTCAAGCAGAACGTATCGTTGAGAAATACAACATCCCTCATATCTCAACAGGAGATATGTTTCGTACTGCAATGAAGGAAGGAACCGAACTAGGTCTAAAAGCAAAATCTTTCATGGATCAAGGTCAACTTGTTCCAGACGAAGTTACTATCGGTATCGTTCGTGAAAGATTAGAAAAAGATGATTGCAAAAACGGATTCCTTTTAGATGGTTTTCCAAGGACAGTTCCTCAAGCTGATGCTTTAGAACAGTTAATGGGACAGCTAGAACGTAAAATTGATTATGTTATCAATATTGATGTTGACTCATCTATACTTCTAGAACGTTTAACTGGTAGACGTATTTGTAAAGATTGTGGATCGACTTACCATCTAGTGTTTAATCCACCAACTACGGAAGGTGTATGTGACAAATGTGGTGGCGAATTGTATCAGCGTGCGGATGATAACGCTGAAACGGTTGGCAATCGCCTAGAGGTAAATATTAAACAATCTAAACCGTTATTAGATTTTTACGAGTCTAAAGGCTACTTAAAGAATATTAACGGCCAAAAAGATATTAACGAAGTATTCGAAGATATCGTAACTCTTCTTGGAGAGAAGCATTCATGATCATCTGCAAAACTCCTCGTGAACTTGACATCATGAGAGAAGCAGGTAAGATTGTTGCTTTAACCCATAAAGAATTGCAAAAACATATTGTACCTGGAATTACGACTAAAGAATTGGATAAACTTGCTGAGGATTTTATCCACAAGGCGGGTGCAATTCCATCGTTTAAAGGGTATAATGGTTTTCGCGGAAGCATCTGTGCTTCTGTTAATGAGGAACTTGTACATGGTATTCCCGGAGAGAGAGTTTTAAAAGAAGGGGATATCATTAGCATAGATATTGGTGCTAAGTATAATGGTTACCACGGAGACTCGGCATGGACTTATCCAGTTGGAGTTATTTCCGAAGATACGAAGCGACTACTTGAAGTTACGGAACAATCTCTTTATAAAGGGATTGATGAAGCAAAGCCAAGTGCAAAGTTATCTGACATTTCTCATGCGATTCAAACTTTTGTGGAATCTCACGATCTTTCAATTGTAAGAGAGTATGTTGGGCATGGTATTGGTCAAGACTTACATGAAGACCCACAAATCCCACACTATGGCCCTCCTAACAAAGGCCCTCGCTTAAAACCAGGTATGGTTCTAGCAATAGAGCCAATGGTGAATGCGGGAAGTCGCTATGTTAAAACGTTGGCAGATAACTGGACAGTCGTTACTGTTGACGGGAAAATGTGTGCTCATTTTGAACACACAGTTGCTATAACAGAAACAGGTTATGAGATCTTAACAAAAGCCTAGGTTGGTGATATGGATTGATCGAATCACATTCGAGTCCTCAAGTAGGTCAATTTGTTTTGATTACTCAAGGCAGAGATGCCGGACAGTATGCCGTAATTATAAAAATTCTAGATGAACGTTTCGTATTATTAGCAGATGGAGAAAAGCGTAAGTTTGATCGTCCTAAAAAAAAGAACATTCATCACTTGGAGTTTTTTGATTACGTGTCTCCAGAAGTTCAGAACAGTATTACCGAAACTGGTCGTGTGACAAATGGAAAAATGCGATTTGCCTTAACAAAGTTTGTCAACGAACATGTTACTGATTTGAAGAAGGGAGAACTTAATTAATGGCTAAAGACGATGTAATTGAAGTGGAAGGTACGGTCGTTGAGACATTACCGAATGCGATGTTTAAAGTTGAGTTGGAAAATGGTCATTCTGTTTTAGCTCACGTATCGGGTAAAATTCGTATGCATTTTATTCGTATACTACCTGGAGATAAAGTAACAGTGGAACTTTCTCCTTATGATTTAACACGCGGTAGAATTACGTATCGTTTCAAATAGAACCCTAATTTCAGCACTCCGTACTACTAAGGAGGTAAGATAAGATGAAAGTGAGACCATCTGTAAAGCCGATCTGCGAAAAATGTAAAGTTATTCGTAGAAGAGGAAAAGTAATGGTTATCTGTGAAAACCCTAAACATAAACAAAAACAAGGATAATTTGAGGGAGGTGCGCATGAATGGCACGTATTGCTGGTGTTGATATTCCTCGCGACAAGCGCGTTGTTATATCTTTAACTTATGTTTTTGGTATCGGTAAAGCTACAGCTCAAAAAGTATTAGCAGAAGCTGGTGTTTCAGAAGATACTCGTGTTCGTGACTTAACGGAAGATGAATTATCTAAAATCCGTGAAGTTATCGACCGTATTAAAGTAGAAGGAGACCTTCGTCGTGAAGTTTCTCTAAACATTAAACGTTTAATCGAAATTGGTTGCTTCCGTGGTTTACGCCACCGTCGTGGTTTACCAGTTCGTGGTCAAAACACTAAGAACAATGCTCGTACACGTAAAGGTCCTCGTCGTACTGTAGCGAACAAGAAGAAATAATAGAGTAAGGAGGTAGATTACACTTATGGCACGTAAAACTAATACTCGTAAACGCCGTGTGAAAAAGAATGTAGAAGTTGGTATTGCTCATATCCGTTCTACTTTTAATAACACGATCGTAACAATTACAGATGCTCATGGAAATGCTCTTTCTTGGTCTAGTGCTGGTGCACTTGGATTCAGAGGATCTCGTAAGTCTACTCCATTCGCGGCTCAAATGGCTGCTGAAGCTGCTTCTAAAACAGCAATGGAGCATGGTTTAAAAACTTTAGAGGTTACTGTTAAAGGTCCTGGTTCTGGTCGTGAAGCAGCTATCCGTGCATTACAAGCAGCTGGACTTGAAGTAACAGCTATCAGAGACGTAACTCCAGTTCCTCACAACGGTTGCCGTCCACCAAAACGTCGCCGTGTTTAATTTTTCTGTATAAAATTTGTTATACTTGTCAATAATGGCGTATGTTATAGTATATTTAGAAAAAATACAGAAATATTAAATGTTGTTGTGCACAACGGGACATACCAATGAGGAATTTCGGATAGACATTCTACGTGTCTTTCCGGGGTTTCGACGTTTTGAAGGAGGGTTATGAATGTTAGAAATCGAAAAACCAAAAATCGAAACGGTTGAAATCAGCGAGGACGCCAATTACGGAAAATTCGTCGTCGAGCCACTCGAGCGTGGATATGGTACAACTTTAGGGAACTCCTTACGTCGTATATTACTATCCTCACTCCCTGGTGCCGCTGTTACATCTATCCAAATAGATGGTGTACTGCATGAATTCTCAACAATTGAAGGTGTCGTGGAAGATGTTACATCCGTTATCTTAAACGTTAAGAAACTAGCGCTTAAAATCTATTCAGATGAAGAAAAGACGTTAGAGATTGACGTGAAAGGTGAAGGTTCAGTGAAAGCTGGTGACATCATGCATGATAGTGATGTTGAGATATTAAATCCTGACCTTCATATAGCAACGTTAGCAAAAAACGCACACTTACGTATTCGTTTTACTGCTAAACGTGGCCGTGGATACGTACCAGCTGTTGGTAACAAACGCGAAGATCAACCAATTGGTGTTATACCAATTGACTCTATCTTTACACCAGTTTCTCGTGTATCCTATTTTGTTGAAAATACTCGTGTAGGTCAAGTAGCTAACTACGATAAACTTACATTAGACGTATGGACTGACGGAAGTATTGGAGCACAAGAAGCAGCTGCTCTTGGTGCAAAAATCTTAACAGAACACCTTAACATCTTTGTTGGGTTAACTGATGAGGCTCAAAACGCTGAGATAATGGTGGAAAAGGAAGAAGATCAAAAGGAAAAAGTCTTAGAGATGACTATCGAAGAGCTTGACCTTTCCGTTCGTTCTTATAACTGCTTAAAGCGTGCAGGAATTAATACTGTTCAAGAACTTGCAAATAAAACTGAAGAAGATATGATGAAAGTTCGTAACTTAGGCCGCAAATCTTTAGAAGAGGTTAAGCACAAATTAGAAGAGCTTGGCTTAGGCCTGCGTAAAGATGACTAGTTTTTAAGTGGAAAACTAGGCATCTTTATGTGTTTGAACGTTTCAAAACTTTCAACAAAGGAGGGAACCTCAACATGGGATACAGAAAATTAGGTCGTACAAGTGCACAACGTAAAGCATTATTACGTGACTTAGCAACTGATTTAATCATCAGCGAGCGCATTGAAACTACTGAAACTCGTGCAAAAGAATTACGTTCAGTAGTTGAAAAAATGATCACTCTAGGTAAACGTGGTGATTTACATGCTCGTCGTCAAGCTGCTGCATACATTCGTAATGAAGTTGCAAATGCTGAAACTGGTGAAAACGCAGTTCAAAAATTATTCGGTGATATCGCTCCACGTTACGAAGAGCGCCAAGGTGGATACACTCGTATCATGAAACTTGGACCTCGTCGCGGAGATGGCGCACCAATGGTAATTATCGAGTTAGTATAATTTAAGACGACAGTCATAATAGAAGGGCAGACAGTTGTAATGACTGATCTATGCCCTTTATTTTTTTACCCAATTAATCTGAATTTTAATATAATGGAATTGGATTCATAATTTCGATTCGCTTAATGAAAAACGAGCATTTTTCGTTGTTATATTTGATGTTCTCGTTATAAAGTGATTGTAATGTATCGATACAATGAAACGATGCGTTATTCGTTTAGTAGTTTAGTAAGTCATATAATATGAACGGATTCAATACAGAAGAGACGAGTTAAGATGAGTGGAGAGGAGAATTTACGTGAACGATTTTATCTTGCAAATTGATAGCTTACTATTTCAATATGAGACATTAAATGAACCTACTCTTAAAGGGATCGATTTATCTATTAAGAGAGGGGAATGGATAGCAGTCGTTGGGCATAATGGGTCAGGAAAGTCAACACTAGCCCGTATACTAAATGGTCTACTTATGCCTACTGAAGGTGACGTAAAAGTGAATGGTATTACATTAACAGAAGATACGGTATGGGAAGTTCGTAAACAAATTGGAATGGTATTTCAAAACCCTGATAATCAATTTGTAGGATCAACTGTCCGTGACGATGTTGCGTTTGGTTTAGAAAATATCGGAACACCAAGAGCAGAAATGGTAAAGCGTGTAGACGAAGCCATTAAAAAAGTGGGGATGGAATCTTTTCTAAACCAAGAACCACATCAGCTTTCTGGAGGACAAAAACAACGGGTAGCAATAGCTGGAGTTATGGCGTTACAGCCAGCTATTATCGTTCTAGACGAGGCTACAAGCATGTTAGATCCACATGGCCGTTTGGAAGTCATTCAAACGTTGCAAGAACTCCGCGCGGCGTTAGGGTTAACTGTACTTTCTATAACGCATGATTTAGAGGAAGCAACGAAAGCAGATCGAATAATTGTTTTAAACAATGGACAAATCTTTGCAGAGGGAACACCTAAAGAGGTATTTGCATTAGGTGATAAGTTAGTAGAGATTGGACTAGATTTACCGTTTGCTTTAAAGTTAAGAATGGAATTACAAAATCATGGAATCGTCTTAGAAGATACAATCAGCAATGAAGGGTTGATGGAAGAGTTATGCAAATTAAAATAACGGATTTAGAGCATACATACCAAATGAAAACCCCTTATGAAAGAAAAGCTATTTTTGATATTAACTTAACAATTCCATCTAACTCTTATACAGCGATTATTGGACATACTGGTTCAGGTAAATCCACTTTACTACAACATCTAAATGCTCTATTACAACCAACAAAGGGATCTATTCATGTAGGGGAACATGTAATAAGAGCGAATAAAAAATCTAAAAACTTAAAAGCACTTCGTAAAAAAGTGGGTGTTGTATTTCAATTTCCAGAACATCAACTTTTTGAAGAAACGGTTGAAAAAGATATATGCTTTGGACCATTAAACTTTGGTGTGCCTATAAATGTTGCGAAGGCTCGAGCGAAAGAAGCAATACAACTAGTTGGTTTGGGAGAAGAGTATTTATTCAAATCTCCATTTGATCTTAGTGGTGGTCAGATGAGGCGTGTAGCGATAGCTGGTGTATTAGCTATGGAACCAGACGTTTTGGTCCTGGATGAGCCTACAGCTGGCTTAGACCCAAGAGGTCGTAAGGAGATAATGGATTTATTTTATAATCTGCACAAAGAAAAGAAGATGAGTACGGTACTCGTTACACATAGTATGGAAGATGCTGCAAAATATGCAGATCGAATCATTGTAATGAGCAAGGGGACAGTTGTCTTAGATGGCCCACCTAGATCTATTTTCAATGAATATGAACTGCTAAAAGAGTTAAATTTAGATGTCCCAGAGACTGTTAAGTTTGTAAAAGAACTAGAGAAAAGTTTAGGGAAAACGTATGGTGAACCTTGCCTTACGATAGAGGAAGTAGCGAAGGCTACCGTATCTCTCTTGAAGGGGGATACGAACAATGAATAATTTTATTATTGGTAGATATGTTCCTGGCGAGTCAATCATTCACAAGATGGATCCGAGAGCAAAGTTGTTATTAGTATTTTTATTTGTCATCGTTGTTTTTTTAGCAAATAATGCGGTAGGTTATTTAGTTTTAGGTGTTTTTGTAGGTTCATTAGTATTGCTTACAAAGATTAGCCCTTCATTTATTCTTAAGGGATTAAAGCCGATTATATGGATCATTTTATTCACAATGATTTTTCATGTATTTTTAACGAAGGATGGGCAATTATTATTTAAATTAGGCTTTCTTGAAGTGTATAAAGAGGGCGTAGAACAGGCAATCTTTATTTCCTTCCGTTTTATCTTTTTGATTACGATAACAACAATTTTAACATTAACTACAACACCAATTGAAGTGACGGACGGGATGGAAACACTTTTAGGTCCACTTAAGCGCTATCGTGTACCTGTTCATGAACTTTCGTTAATGATGTCAATTTCGTTACGCTTTATTCCAACTTTAATGCAAGAAACTGATAAAATTATGAAAGCACAAAGTGCAAGAGGTGTAGAGTTCACTAGTGGCCCAATTAAGGATAGAGTGCGAGCATTAGTACCTTTACTTGTGCCACTATTTATTAGTGCTTTTAAACGGGCTGAAGAGCTCGCTACGGCGATGGAAGCTAGAGGATATCGTGGCGGTGAAGGTAGAACGAAATTTAGGTTATTACAATGGAAAACAAGAGACTCTATGTTAATGGCTATCCTTGCTATTGTAACTATTGTCTTGTTTACAATCCGTACGTAGTAGGTGAAGAATATTTAATGAATAGAGTTATGTGCATTGTTTCATATGACGGTACGTCGTTTCAAGGCTATCAAGTACAGCCTAATGAAAGAACTGTCCAGGGAGAAATTCAGAAAACCTTATCCAAAATTCATAAGGGTGAAGAAGTGAAAGTTACTGGGTCAGGGAGAACCGACGCAAAAGTACATGCAGTCGGTCAAGTGATTCATTTTGATACACCATTATCTTTACATGAAGAAGCTTGGAAAAAAGCACTAAATGCAAATTTACCGTCGGATATTCGAATCGTTTCATCCCAAAAAATTAGTGAGAACTTTCACGCTAGATTCGATGTGGAACGAAAAGAATATCGATATAAAATTGACATAAGTAAAGATCAGAGTGTGTTTATGAGAAATTACGCATACCACTATCCTTTTGAATTGAACGAAAGTTCTATCAGAAATGCGATGAGTTATTTGCTTGGGACGCATGACTTTACAAGTTTTTGCTCCGCTAAAACAGAGGTAGAAGATAAAGTTAGAACTATTTACGAATTAGAATTACTGGAAGAGGATTCATTCTTAACCGTAAGAATTGTCGGCAATGGCTTTTTATACAACATGGTCCGAATCATTGTTGGCACTTTATTAGAAATTGGACAAGGAAAAAAAGATTCTACTGAAATATTTACCATACTGGAAAAGAAAGACAGGTCATCGGCAGGAAAAACAGCACCAGCTCATGGGTTATATTTATGGAAAGTGAATTATAAAGACGTAGAAAAGTGTTAAAAGCCATGTTTTTTGTTAAAAATGAGTACTGGTAAGCCAAGGTTGGGAATGTGTTAATGCACTTTTCAATGACAACTAAACCTGGTGTAACATTTTCTTGACAATATGGCAGATAAGATGTAAGATATCACATGGTATGTATTTTAACCCCACGATAAAGCCCCGGAAGAGTTTCATCGTGTAAAAATATAATATGACCGAAAATAATTTTTATTTTTCTAGGAGGGAAATCAATGCGTACAACGTTTATGGCGAAAGCACACGAAGTAGAACGTAAATGGTACGTAGTCGATGCTGAAGGTCAAACTTTAGGTCGTCTTGCAAGCGAAGTTGCATCCATTTTACGTGGTAAACATAAACCAACTTACACTCCAAACGTAGACACTGGAGATCATGTAATTATTATCAATGCTGAGAAAATCCATTTAACTGGTAATAAATTAAACAACAAAATTTACTACCGTCACACTATGCACCCAGGTGGATTAAAGCAAAGAACGGCATTAGAAATGCGTACTAACTATCCTACAAAGATGTTAGAACTAGCTATTAAAGGAATGCTTCCAAAAAATAGCTTAGGACGTCAAATGTTCAAAAAATTAAACGTGTATGCTGGTAACGAGCATCCACACCAAGCACAAAAACCTGAAGCTTACGAACTTCGTGGTTAATTATTAAGGAGGTTATTACTTTGGCACAAGTACAATACTACGGCACTGGTCGTCGTAAAAGTTCTGTTGCTCGTGTACGTCTAGTTCCTGGTAACGGACGCATTGTGATCAACGATCGTGAAATCGAAAACTATATTCCATTCGAAGCTTTACGTAACGTAGTAAAGCAACCTTTAGCAGCTACTGAAACAGAAGGTAGCTACGATGTATTAGTAAACGTGAAAGGTGGAGGTTACACTGGTCAAGCTGGTGCAATCCGCCACGGTATCTCTCGTGCACTATTACAAGCTGATCCAGAATACCGCGGAACGTTAAAGCGCGCTGGATTATTAACTCGTGACGCACGTATGAAAGAGCGTAAAAAATACGGACTTAAAGGCGCTCGTAAAGCACCTCAGTTCTCAAAACGTTAATTTGGACGTTCAAACTCTCAAGCCTTATTGGTTTGGGAGTTTTTTAATTTTCATTTCCTTTCTTGGAAAAACGTACTCATTCATTTTACGCATGATGAGTGTTTTTCGGTCAAACAATAACCGAGAAAGGGTGTGAAAGAATGACTGTAGTAACAACCTTCAAAGAAAAGCAACGAGAGAAGCAAATGGATTACGAAAGAAAAGTATTAAGGGAAATTTCTCTCGAAGTTTTGAGAAAAAAGACAAAAGAATTCTTCGGTCCGCAACTCTCTTTAAAAGGAAGACCGATCGTTGAGGTAGAAGAAGGGTGTATTGATTTAGCGATTGAGTCTTTCTTACTCGGGGCGTCCTATGGAAAATTTGGCTACTTAGGTGAAGAAGTAGAAAAAGTAAAAACAAGGTGCTACGTGGAAGAAAAATACTTAATAGACACACTTTATGATTACTTTACCTATTGGGGTTTCATCAGTGAGAATGAATTTGAAAGTGAATCTTTTTATTATAAATGTGAAATGTATATTGACTATTGGTGGAAAGAAGGATTCCATAAATCGTTAAAAAGGTACCGTATGCGTTTGCACTAATTATTCATAAACTTGTCCCTTGTCCCATATAGTGTTAGTAGGGACTTGCGGGAGGGATTAGGTTTGAGAAAAAAGCATATATGGGCTTTCATTACTGGTGCGTTAACATTAATATACTTATTTCAATTCCAATTTTTTAATGAAGATACATGGGAGCAATGGAATTTACCGTTGACTGGAAAGGTGATCATCTTAGACCCTGGTCATGGTGGTCCTGATGGTGGTGCAGTAGGTGGAGACATACTAGAAAAAGATGTAGCACTTCAAGTGTCCTTATACTTACGTGATTATCTTCAAGAACAAGGAGCTTTCGTCTTAATGACAAGGGAGACAGATGTGGATTTAGCAGATCCTACTACTAAAGGTTACAGTAGAAGAAAGATAGAAGACTTGCGTAAAAGAGTGGAAATGGTGAATCACTCGAATGGGGATATGTTTATTAGTTTACATTTAAATGCGATACCTTCTCCGAAGTGGAGAGGAGCACAAACGTTTTATTATCGTTCTTTAGAAGACAATGAGCGTTTGGCTAAATTTATTCAAGATGAATTAAGGACGAATTTAGGTAATACAGATAGAAGTGCAAAATCAATTAATGGCATCTATTTATTAAAGCATGCCAATATTCCAGGCGCATTAGTGGAAGTAGGCTTTTTATCTAATGCTAGTGAACGTGAATTGTTAAGGTCAGAAGAATATCAAAAGGCTTTAGCAGGTTCTATTTATAATGGCATAATGAGAAATTACACAAACGAACTAAACCCACCAGATTAATGGCGGGTTTTATTTTTTATGAAAATATGACAAAAAAATTAACGTCACCAATCTTTTTTCCTGTACAAAATACGGTTACGTTCGCAACATAGGGACAATGTGATATACTATTTTTGTAAACGAATTCATAGAACTTAATAGGGGTGAACCGTGTGATTACAAGAGAGTTAGTATTACAACAATTAAATAGTTTAAAGGACCCTTTTTTACATAAGACTTTAGAAGAAACAAATGCCATTCAAGAAATATCTATTAAAGAAGAAAAGAATCATGTTAGTGTGAAAGTGGCTATCGCAAAAACAGGTACAGCTGAACAAATGCAATTACAAGGTACTATTGTTCAACGCCTAAAAGAAGCAGGTGCTGATTCTGTAGGTTTGCGCTTTACAGATCTACCTGGAGAAACATTAGCGAAATATAGCGAGAGCTTACCTCAAGAAGAAAAATCGATAATGGATAATAACAAAACAACTTTTATTGCTATTGCTAGCGGAAAAGGTGGAGTAGGTAAGTCAACGGTTTCGGTTAACTTAGCAGTTTCACTTGCTCGTTTAGGTAAGAAAGTAGGATTAATCGACGCAGATATTTATGGATTTAGTGTGCCAGATATGATGGGTATTACAAAGAGACCAGTTGTTCGAGGGGAGCGTATCATTCCTGTAGAACGTTTTGGCGTCCAAGTTATCTCTATGGGCTTCTTTGTAGAGGATAATTCACCTGTTATTTGGCGTGGTCCGATGCTTGGAAAAATGCTTAACAGCTTTTTTAGCGAAGTGGAGTGGGGAGAGCTAGACTATTTATTATTAGACCTTCCTCCAGGTACAGGAGATGTAGCTTTAGATGTTCATTCCATGTTACCAGCTTGTAAAGAGGTTATAGTTACAACACCACATCCAACTGCAGCGTTTGTTGCAGCACGTGCTGGTGCTATGGCAATAAAAACAAACCATGAAGTAATTGGTGTTATTGAAAATATGGCTTATTTTGAAAGTAAGCTAACTGGTGAAAAAGAGTATGTGTTTGGAAAAGGTGGCGGAGACAAGCTATCAGAAGAGCTTCAGGCACCATTATTAGGTCGACTTCCGTTACAACAACCTGATTGGAATGACGAAGATTTTGCTCCTTCTGTATATCAAGAGAATCATCCACTAGGAAAAATTTATTTAGAAATGGCAAAGCAAGTAACAGATTTAGCATAAACAAAAAGGATGGCAAAGTGTAGGATTATACACTGGCCATCCTTTTTTTATCCTTGACCACCGTTACCGCCACTACCACTTTGTGCAGATTCTTCTCCGCCTTCACTACCTCCTTGTTGCCCTCCACCACCTTGGTCGGAAGGTTGGCCAGCTTGAAGTTCCTCCGCACCTTTAAGAAGTATGGCTTGTAGCTTTGCTTTGAACAATGGACTTTCAAATGTTTCTGTCATTACTTTTTGCAAATGTACTCGAAATTCTTTGCTTTGAATAACGGTTAAATATTCTTTTTGCATTTCAGGGTCTTGTAAAATTTGCATCATTAGTTCTTGATATTCAGGATCTTTCATTAAATCTTTGATTAATGTTTCATGTTCTTTCTGCATGCTTTTTGCGAATGCTTCTGCAAACTTCGGATCTTCAAAGGTTTTTGTCCAGAATTTCGCACCAGTATCAGAGTTCAAAGTTTGAGCAATAGATTCCGTTACGACTTGCTGATCTAATACTAGGTTTTGACGCATCTTCTCGTCAGCCATTACGTCTTCGATTGCTTTTTTACCCTCATCTGTTTTTAATATATCCACGACCATTTTCTTTGTTTCTTCATAATCAATTTGTCCTCCGCCTTGATCTGCGGCTGCACATCCAGAGAGAGCAAAAATGATAATGAGCAATAAAAGCCGTCTCTTCATACGTCAGACAGCTCCTTTCTACTAATATTACTACGCTTAATATGTATCAGATTTAATGAAATATACACAATTAAATATTGGGAAAGGTAGATTTTTCGCATTGCTGTTGGTACAATCAGTAGAGATATTTGAAGAAAAATGGAGGAAAAACATGAACAGTCGTAATTGGGTACGCTTGTTTATTAACACATTATTCATCGGTGGGCTTTCAACAGCTATCGTCGGTTTTGTAGTTAGATGGGACAGGCATAAAGAACTATTTGAAAACTTTCAAGTGTTAGATATATTATCTGTTACATTTTGGTTTATTGGCGTAGGTTTAATCTTTAGTGTTATAAGTCAAATGGGCTTCTTCGCCTATCTAACCATTCACCGCTTTGGACATGGAATATTCCGTTCCTACTGGACATATGTACAAGTTGTTTTAATTGCCTTCATATTATTTGACTTAGTATATTTCCGTTACTACTTCTTTGCATATGAAGGGGAGTCATGGTTACCATATTTCGCGATACCTGTATTTATGCTAATTTATGCTTTATTAGTTGCTTATGTAAAATCAGCACAAACAAACTATCACGCATTTATTCCTACGCTTTTCTTCATGATTGTTGTTACAACAGCGGAATGGTTTCCGGTTGTACGTGTAAACGATCCAAGTTGGTTATTACTAATGCTTTTTCCGTTGCTAGCATGTAACTCATATCAAATACTGGTACTTCACAAGTTAAACGAAAAATCAGCACTAGAACAAGAAGCATTAAAGCAAAGGAAGAAAAAATAAAAAATGCGTCCTTTTAAAGAGGTTAATCTTTAAAAAGGACGCACTTTTTTTTGTATAGATTAATCTATATTAGAGCTCTTTGTTTTTGTGTTAGAAATAAGTTCAGAAACAGAAGTCACTTTTAATTCTTTGTCTTTTAAATAGTTTAGGATTTCAGGTAACGCATCCTTCGTCTGTTTTGCACTATCTGATGCATGCATTAAAATAATATCCCCTTTATCCGCTTTAGATATGACGTTTGAAACAATGATTTCTTTACCTGGATTTAACCAATCATGAGAATCAACGCTCCAATGTACAACGGAATACCCTAATGAGGTGGCGATTTGTAACACTTCTTTATTAAAGTTGCCGTTTGGTGGTCTAAGTAAGTGAATATTCTTTACTTCTAGCTTTTGAAATACATCTTTAGCTTTTAGAATATCTTTTTTTACCTTTGCGTTATCAAGAGAAGTGTAATTTTCTGATTGATAACCCATGCTTCCAACTTCGTGACCATCGTCCACTATTCGTTTAACAACTTGTGGATGGCGCTCTGCCCAAGATGCCGATAAAAAAAACGTCGCGTTGGTAATACCTTGTTCTTTTAAGATATCCAAAATGGGTATAGCTTTCTCATCTCCCCAATCAATATCAAAGGTAAGGGCTATCTCCTTTTCTTTTCCTTCCCCTTTATAAACAGCAACAGGTCCTTTTTTCGTAGAAAACACTGGTTGATTCGAAATGTTCTCTATATATAAAATACCCGCAGTAAAAAAAGCAGTAATAACAATAATAGCTAATTGTTTCAGCTTCTTTCCGTTTACTACATAGAAAAAATTCATGCCATCCTCTCCTTGTCCACGTCTCTATTTAATACGTATTCAATCGGACAGAACTTATGCTAGGAAAAATTTATAAAAATGTTTCATAAAAAAAGAGTTAGTGGAAAAAATAGTACAAATTAATCTTGAGGTGATTGGATGTTAGGGCTTCTGTTAAGTAAAAAGGAAATTAAAGAAGTGGAATACTTATTAAAAAGAGAATTAGAGGAATTATTGCATGACTTTGAAGATAAAAGAATCGATCGAGTGGTGAAGCATGCAATGGAAGAGAGATATCAATTATTATTTCAAGTATTTACGAGAGTAGCGCCGCACTCTGAATGTGTTCAATACATAAGAAATAAACAATACTATAACCATAAAAACATATATTAATTTTATTTAATAAAAAGCATTGACTTAAATGTTACAAAGATGTTATATTATTATTCGTCGCTACGGAACACAAGCATTCACAAAGCGATAAAATAAAAAACATATTGACATGAAAATCTCAGTGTGTTATATTAATAAAGTCGCTTCTGAGCGATGAGTTAAAAATGTTCTTTGAAAACTAAACAAAACAACAGCGTGTAAGTTAATCTTTAAGATTAACAACAAACAATTAATTGACATTAGTCAGCAAACATTATGAGCATAAGCTCAAACACTCTTCGGAGAGTTTGATCCTGGCTCAGGACGAACGCTGGCGGCGTGCCTAATACATGCAAGTCGAGCGAATCTGATAAAAGCTTGCTTTTTGAAGGTTAGCGGCGGACGGGTGAGTAACACGTGGGCAACCTGCCTGTAAGACTGGGATAACTTCGGGAAACCGGAGCTAATACCGGATAATATAAAGAACTTCCTGGTTCTTTATTGAAAGATGGTTTCGGCTATCACTTACAGATGGGCCCGCGGCGCATTAGCTAGTTGGTGAGGTAACGGCTCACCAAGGCAACGATGCGTAGCCGACCTGAGAGGGTGATCGGCCACACTGGGACTGAGACACGGCCCAGACTCCTACGGGAGGCAGCAGTAGGGAATCTTCCACAATGGACGAAAGTCTGATGGAGCAACGCCGCGTGAGCGATGAAGGCCTTCGGGTCGTAAAGCTCTGTTGTTAGGGAAGAACAAGTACCGGAGTAACTGCCGGT
>NZ_KZ454944.1:68136-85734 GCF_002797415.1 Bacillus alkalisoli | reverse complement strand
GAACACGGAAGTTAAGCTCTTCAGCGCCGATGGTAGTTGGGGGCTGTCCCCCTGTGAGAGTAGGACGTTGCCAGGCAAAGAGATAAGAAAAGTTCAGCGTTTAGGCGCTGGGCTTTTTTTGTTCTTGATTAGGAAATTATAATGGATAATTGTTTTGTTTAAATGAAGAAACTTTAGGTGTAGCATAAATTCATCAAGGGGTAACAAAAGGTTAGAAAGGTGTATCATAAAATCTTGAAGGTGTAGCATTAAAGTTGCGATGTGTAACGTATAAAATGGTGGTGTAGCATAAAGCGCCAGAAGTGTATCATAAATCATTTATAGTGTAGCAAAAAGAGCCTGAAAAGTAACAAGTATTATTTAATCAAACAAAAGTGCTAAAAGAAAAGCAGAGAATTAACAAAAATTATTAAACGAAATATAAGTGAATCAACTTTATAAATACGATTCGTTTATTGAAAAACGAATTATTTTCTTTATGGACTTTTACTATGTTAGTTTATGACACCGTTTATTAATAATATATTAGTTAAATAATTCGTTTTTCGTATAGTATTCGTACATTGTGAAACGGACTCAAGTAGTCTAATATTACAGAATGAAGAAGGTGAAGAGCTAATGATCTCAAATGAAGATGATATTAAAAAATTAATTAGTCTAGACGAATGGATGATGAGTATATTAAAAACTACTTACCGCCTAAATTTACCTGACTGGTGGATATGTGCTGGGTTTGTTCGTTCAAAAGTTTGGGATACCTTGCATGATTTTCCTGAACGTACCCCAATAGAGGATATAGATGTTATTTATTTTGATGAGTCTAACATAGATGAAGAAGTAGATAAACAGATTGAAATGCACCTACATTCTATTCATCCCAAAATACCTTGGTCCGTAAAAAATGAAGCGAGAATGCATCTGAAAAATAATATACCTCCATATTCTTCTTCTGTTGATGCAATATCAAAATTTCCAGAGACAGCTACTGCGATAGGAGTCAAATTAGATAAGGAACATAACTTAGTACTAACAACACCATGTGGTATAAATGACTTGATAAACATGATAGTTAAGCCTACCTCATTTTTTCAAACGAACAAAGAACAAATACATATATACAATAATCGTTTAAAAATGAAGAAGTGGCATGAAAAATGGAATAAAGTAAAGTATGACTTATAAAAACAAGAGGATTCTAGAAAGAAGTGGATAGAAGCCTCTATCCACTTCTAAATAACTCATGTAAAAAAGTGAATAGTAAATAAGGCACTTTATTCTCTGTAACAGAAAGAAATTCGATAATATAAGAACGATCACTACTATGAAAAGTGTGCATCAGTTCTCCCCACCACTCCGTTTCATATCGAGAGACCATACTTAAGTTGTACAAGATTAAGTAATGAACCATTAGCTCGTTCAAGCTATGCTTGAACGTTTCCTTGTCTCTAGGAAAGAGAACGATTTTGTCTAACAAGCTAACTTGTATAGGGAAACTATTGTTCAAATGAACGTCCCCGCTAAATACAAGATGGTTTTCCGAATCACCCTTCTCGTGTTTCAATTTTGTGTTCGCTTCTACAAAGGAAATAAATCTATCTTTCGTCATATGATAATCATCTAGAATAGAATCACGAAAAGACCAAGGTCCATTTGGATACTCCCCAATTTCCATCATATTGTTTTTCTTCTGAAGAGTAACAAACATTTCACGTAGCTCCGGAATAAAGAGTAGTAATTCTTCCATTGAGAATTTTGTCCCCTCTATATGTTTCACATGAAACATTTTGTCGGAAAAGAGTGAAAAAAGTCCATTCTTTTGCGTTTTTACTTCATCATGTAAAAACGTATAGCTTTGCTTTTTCCTTTTACGCGTAGAAACTCCATGGGCTAATACAGAAGTATTCTCTGGATAGTGTGGATCGACTGTCAATAAACATGCTTTTATAAGCTGTACCATTCCGTAAAACAATAGTACAGGTTTTATGGAAAGAGGTGATTTCTTAGCTTGCTCATAATAGGTTATACCGTGCTCAAGGAAGTAGATAAATCGATAAACATTTGCATAACTTAGTTCTAAGTTTGCAATCCCTTGCTTTTTATAACATTTATGTAAAAATGGTTGTGCAACATCTGCAGATTGAAATATATGAAACGAATCAAGCAGGTTTTTCATCATAACTCCCCTTTAAAGCCTAAATGTATTTTTCTGAATAATCCAACTTATCCTTACCTTCTTGACAGTATTTTACCCAGTTGTTACGCTACTAATAATATTTTCAGGTTTCATTATTAAAGGGGGATTTTTTGTCATGTGGGAAAGCAAGTTTGCAAAAGAAGGTTTAACGTTTGATGATGTTCTTTTAGTACCAGCAAAATCAGAAGTTCTTCCGAAAGACGTAGATTTAACTGTCCGTTTAACCGATACATTACAGTTAAATGTACCAATCATTAGCGCTGGTATGGATACTGTTACCGAAGCTGCAATGGCTATTGCAATGGCTAGACAAGGTGGATTAGGTATTATTCATAAAAATATGTCTATTGAACAGCAAGCTGAGCAAGTAGACAAGGTAAAGCGTTCTGAAAGTGGCGTTATTACAAATCCTTTCTTTTTAACTCCCGACCATCAAGTATTTGATGCAGAACACTTAATGGGTAAATATAGAATTTCTGGTGTTCCAATCGTAAACAATCTCGAAGAAAAAATTCTAGTAGGTATTTTGACTAACCGAGATTTGCGTTTTATTTCGGATTATTCTATCCCGATTTCAGATGTCATGACAAAAGAAAACTTAGTGACAGCTCCTGTTGGTACGACATTAGCTGAAGCAGAAAAAATCCTTCAAAAGTATAAAATTGAAAAGTTGCCTTTAGTAGATGAAACAGGCGTTTTAAAAGGTTTAATTACCATTAAGGATATTGAAAAAGTTATCGAATTCCCAAATTCAGCAAAAGATTCCCAAGGTAGATTAGTAGTAGGTGCAGCTGTCGGTGTTACTGCTGATACGATGATTCGCGTGGAGAAATTAGTAGAAGCTGGGGTAGATGTAATAGTAGTAGATACAGCACATGGGCATTCCCAAGGTGTTATCGATACGGTAAGAAAAATAAGAGAAGCATTCCCAGGTTTAAATATTATTGCAGGTAATGTGGCAACGGCTGAAGCTACTAGAGAGTTAGTTGAAGCCGGAGCAAATATAGTTAAAGTTGGTATTGGACCGGGCTCTATTTGTACGACGCGGGTCGTTGCTGGTGTCGGTGTACCACAAATTACTGCCGTTTATGACTGCGCAACAGAAGCAAGAAAACATGGTGTTTCTATTATTGCTGATGGTGGTATTAAGTATTCTGGTGATATTGTAAAGGCGCTAGCAGCTGGTGGACACGTTGTTATGTTAGGAAGTATGTTAGCTGGTACATCGGAAAGTCCTGGAGAAACAGAAATATACCAAGGCCGTCGCTTTAAAGTATACCGTGGTATGGGCTCCGTTGGTGCAATGGAAAAAGGAAGCAAAGATCGATATTTCCAAGAGGACAATAAAAAGTTTGTTCCAGAAGGAATTGAAGGACGTGTACCATATAAAGGTCCTGTAGGCGAAACTATTTATCAAATGGTAGGCGGCTTGCGTTCTGGTATGGGTTATTGTGGATCAAAGAACTTAGAGGAATTAAGAGAAAATGCTCAATTTGTCAAAATGACCGGGGCTGGATTAAGAGAAAGTCATCCCCATGATGTGCAAATTACAAAAGAATCACCTAACTATTCCATATCTTAACAACCTATGGTTCAATAGGCTTAACATAGATGGAGAAAGTACCCAACTTTCTCTGTCTATTTTTTTTGTACAATGTATGTTAAAATAACGACTATGTGAAAAAAAGTATGGAGGTCATACAAGTGAAAAAGAATTTTAAAAAGTTATTAATTAGTATTTTATCCATTGTGTTAATAAGTACAGTATTCACTATAAATCCAGTAAAAGCGCAAGAGAATGATTTTCTTAATGTAAATGCAAGTGCTGCTATTTTAGTAGATTACAATACAGGACAAGTTATATATCAAAAAAATGCGGATGTTTTATTACCAATCGCAAGTATGACAAAGATGATGTCAGAGTACTTAATCCTTGAGGCAATCAATGAAGGAAGACTTAAATGGGATGACCAGTACAACGTAAGTGAGTATGTTTACCGTGTATCACAAAATAGAGGTCTATCGAATGTACCTTTACGAGCAGATGGCACCTATTCAGTGAAAGAGTTATATGAAGCGATGGCGATTTACTCTGCTAACGGAGCAACTATTGCGCTAGCAGAAATGGTTGGTGGATCTGAAAGTAATTTTGTGCGTATGATGAATGACAAAGGTGCAGAACTAGGCTTAGGAGAATTTGAGTTTGTTAATACTACAGGATTAAACAACAGCAGTCTTGGTGGGATGCACCCTGAAGGTACTGCAGCTGATGCAGAAAGTAGAATGTCTGCAGAGGCTCTAGCAAAACTAGCTTATTTCTTAGTTAAAGATTTTCCAGAATTATTAGATACAGCGAGTATTCCTTTTAAAAAATTCCGTGAAGGAACAACTGATGAGATTGATATGCCTAACTGGAATCGAATGGTATCCCATTCACAGTTTATCTATCCAGGAGCAGACGGTATTAAAACAGGTTTTACTTCTGCTGCAGGTTACTCTTTTACAGGCACAGCTAAGCGAGATGATTTACGTTTGATTTCCGTAGTGATGAATGCTAAAAATGCTGACGGTAATTCAACAGAATTTTCACGTTTTAGAGAAACAGAAAAAATGTTTAATTATGGTTTCACAAATTACTCTGTTACTGAATTATTCCCAGCAGGATTCCAACTAGAAGAGCAAGAAGTTGTTTCTGTAACGAAAGGGAAAGAAAAAGAAGTATCAGTGGAAACAAGCGAAGCATTAAAAATGTTAGTGAAGCGTGCGGAAGAAGATATGTTTGAAGCGGTCTATGTACTCGATGAAGAGCTATTAAATGATAAAGGTGAGTTAACAGCACCAATTGAAAAAGGAACGAAGATTGGTTATATGACGGTTAACTACACTGGTAATGATTTAAATTATTTGTTTGATCAATCTGTAACAGTAGATTTGGTAACAACAGTAGATATTGAAAAAGCTAATTGGTTTGTTTTAGCGACAAGAGGAATCGGCGGATTTTTCGGAGACATTTGGTCTTCTGTTGCTAGCACAGTAAAAGGTTGGTTCTAATAAAATATGAAAGCCCCTCTATTCCACATCGGATAGAGGGCTTTTTGTATAGAAATGAAACGAATAATTTTTTATTAGGATTTTTATTCGAATTCATGTAAAATATAGGTCAGGTATGTAAACAATATGGACAAGCTCCATTATACTTTAAATTAACATCATTTAGCCTACTACATAGAGGGGGATTTTATTATGACAAACACTGGAACAGATCGCGTTAAACGCGGTATGGCAGAAATGCAAAAAGGCGGCGTAATTATGGACGTTGTCAATGCAGAACAAGCAAGAATTGCGGAGGAAGCTGGAGCTGTTGCTGTAATGGCATTAGAGCGTGTACCTGCAGATATTCGTGCAGCAGGTGGAGTAGCTCGTATGGCTGATCCTACAATTATTGAGGATGTTATGAAGGCGGTTACTATTCCAGTAATGGCAAAAGCACGTATTGGCCATATTGTAGAAGCACGTGTTTTAGAATCAATGGGTGTAGATTACCTTGATGAGAGTGAAGTATTAACTCCTGCAGATGAAGAGTATCACTTAGATAAGCGTTCATTTACAGTACCATTTGTATGTGGTTGCCGTGATCTAGGAGAAGCATCACGCCGAATTGGTGAAGGTGCATCTATGCTTCGTACGAAGGGTGAACCGGGAACTGGTAATATCGTAGAGGCTGTTCGCCATATGCGTAAAGTAAATGCGCAAGTTCGCAAGCTTGTTCATATGAGTGAAGATGAGATAATGACAGAAGCAAAATTATTAGGCGCACCTTTTGAAATATTACTTGAAATCAAACGTTTAGGTAAATTACCAGTTGTAAACTTTGCTGCAGGTGGTATTGCTACTCCAGCTGATGCAGCGTTAATGATGCAACTTGGAGCAGACGGAGTATTCGTAGGTTCTGGTATCTTCAAATCAGACAACCCGGCTAAATTTGCACGTGCAATTGTAGAAGCAACAACGCACTACCAAGATTATGAGTTAATTGCTAGTCTTTCAAAAGGATTAGGTTCAGCGATGAAAGGTATCGAGATCTCTTCTTTATTACCTGAAAATCGTATGCAAGAACGCGGCTGGTAAAAAGGAGTTATCCAATATGTTGAAAATAGGTGTTTTAGGGCTTCAAGGAGCTGTAAGAGAACATGTTCGTTCTATTGAGGCAGCAGGTGCAGAGGCTCATGTTATTAAGAAAGTAGAACAATTACTAGAGATGGATGGCTTAATTATCCCTGGTGGCGAAAGTACAACGATGCGTCGCTTAATTGATAAATATTCATTCATGGACTCGCTTAAACAATTTGCAGCAGAAGGTAAGCCAATGTTCGGTACTTGTGCAGGCTTAATTTTAATAGCTAAACAAATTGTTGGCTACGGGGAACCACATATTGGCGTTATGGATGTAGTTGTAGAGCGTAACTCTTTTGGGCGTCAAGTAGACAGTTTTGAAGCAGAGCTAAGCATTGCTGGTGTTGGGGAAGACTTTATTGGTGTGTTTATAAGAGCGCCACATATCGTAGAAGTTGGCGAAGAAGTAGAAGTATTATGCAAACATAATGGACGTATTGTAGCGGCTAGACAAGGTCAGTTTTTAGGTTGCTCGTTCCATCCAGAATTAACGGATGATCACCGTATAACAGAGTACTTTGTAAAAATGGTAGAAGAGTCTAAATTAAAAACAATTGCATAAAACTATTGCAACTAAGCTAAACTTATAGTAAATTATTACAAAAGCAACAATAGACAGTATAAAATGATATATTTATAAAACAATGACAGGAAATAGTAACAAGTCTTTTATACTTTAGAGAGCCAGTGGTAGGTGCAAACTGGTGTATAAACCTTGTGAATCCATCCTTGAGTAAAGTAGCCTAATAGCATAGTATGTATGCTTAGTAAGTTACTTCGGTATAGAATGCCGTTATCTATGGAAAGTGGGAGAAATGTAGTCTTTTTTTGGCTAAAAGGTTTCTTCAACATGGGTGGCAACACGGGAATATACTCTCGTCCCTATTATGGGGACGGGAGTTTTTTATATTTTTTTAACATATAGGAGGCAAAAAATCATGTTAGATTTAAAGTTATTACGCGCTAACTTTGAAGAGGTAAAAGAAAAGCTTCAACATCGTGGAGAAGACTTGACGGATTTAAATCATTTTGAAGCATTAGATGTAAGAAGAAGAGAACTATTAATGCAAACAGAACAGTTAAAAAGCAAGCGAAACGATGTGTCTCAACAAGTAGCTTTATTGAAAAGAGAAAAGCAAGATGCTGACCAATTAATAACTGAAATGCGTGAAGTAGGGGATCAAATTAAAGAGCTTGACGAAGAGCTACGAGGTGTAGAAGAGAAGTTAGAATCATTACTTTTATCTATTCCTAACATTCCTCATGAGAGCGTTCCTGTTGGTACAACAGAAGATGATAACGTAGAAGCAAGAATATGGGGAGAAGTTCGAAACTTTGAATTCGAACCAAAACCACATTGGGAAGTTGCTGATGAATTAGGAATATTGGATTTCGAACGTGCAGGAAAAGTAACAGGAAGTCGTTTTGTATTTTACCGTGGCTTAGGCGCTCGTTTAGAAAGAGCTCTATTTAACTTCATGTTAGATTTACATGTGGATGAGCATGGCTATACTGAAGTGTTACCTCCGTACTTAATCAATAGAGCAAGTATGACTGGGACTGGACAATTACCTAAATTTGAAGAAGATGCATTCTTAATTGAAAAGGAAGATTATTTTTTAGCACCAACTGCAGAGGTACCAGTAACAAATATTCACCGTGACGAAATTCTTACAGATGAAATGCTACCAATCAACTATGCGGCATTTAGCGCTTGTTTCCGCTCTGAAGCAGGTTCTGCGGGGCGTGATACACGTGGACTAATTCGACAACACCAGTTTAATAAAGTGGAACTGGTAAAATTTGTTAAGCCAGAAGATTCTTATGCAGAGCTAGAGAAATTAACTGGACACGCTGAAAAAGTATTACAGTTACTTGGCCTACCATACCGAGTACTGAGTATGTGTACAGCAGATTTAGGGTTCACAGCTGCTAAAAAGTATGATATTGAAGTATGGATTCCAAGCTACGGGACGTACCGAGAAATTTCTTCTTGCAGTAACTTTGAAGCATTCCAAGCAAGGCGTGCGAACATTCGCTTCCGTCGTGATCCAAAGGCAAAACCTGAACATGTGCACACATTAAATGGTTCTGGACTTGCTATCGGTAGAACAGTAGCGGCAATTATTGAAAACTATCAGCAAGAAGATGGAACGATTTTAATTCCAGAAGTGTTGCGTCCTTACATGGGAAATAAAGAATTTATTACAAAATAAGCTACAGAAAAAAGTAGAGAAAAAAATTCTCTACTTTTTTTCTTAGAATGGTTGACATGTTATTTGTATATATGATATATTACTACTTGTCGATACGGAGGAATACCCAAGTCTGGCTGAAGGGATCGGTCTTGAAAACCGACAGGGGTGTCAAAGCCCGCGGGGGTTCGAATCCCTCTTCCTCCTCCATTGATTATTAATAGGAACTATCCTATTATTATAGCGCATAAATTGGAGAACATATCCGTTACCTGGAGAAGTAACGGATTTTTTGTTGGAATGAAAAGCCGCCAAGCAATTGGCGGCTTATTTTTTATAAGTGTTGTTAGGAATAAGGATTAGTTCAGGCTCCTCCAGATATATAGGTGAAATTTCAGGATATATAATAATTATCAATTTAAAATTAAAAGTTTAAGCCATACGAGTAGTTTACCGAATAAGGCTAAGAAAAGCCCCAATCATCCTGCTAACAAAGCAAAATGGTTGGGGCTTTTTTTACTTTTCTTATTTTTTCACAAGTAATTGTGTTTGTCTAATATGGTTTGAAACCTTTTCAATAATAGGTTCAATGGAAGTTTCATTTTGTACCACATCATACTCGTTGATATTTAATCGTAATACAGGACATGCATTGAAGTTATTGATCCAATTCTCGTAGCGACCATGCATTTCTTGCCAATACGCAATAGGAGTTTGCTGCTCCATCGGACGACCTCTTTGCTCAATACGAGCTAAAATATCCTCTAAGCTTCCTTCTAAATAAATTAGTAAGTCAGGATGTGGGAAGTAAGGTGTCATCACCATTGCTTCAAAAAGGCTAGTATATGTTTCATAATCAACTGGTGTCATTGTACCTTTTTCATAATGCATTTTGGCAAAAATACCTGTATCTTCATAAATGGAACGATCTTGTATGAATCCTCCACCGTACTCAAATATTTTTTTTTGCTCTTTATATCGTTCAGCTAAAAAGTAAATTTGTAAGTGAAAGCTCCAACGTTGAAAATCAGCATAAAATTTATCTAAATATGGATTTGTGTCCACCTTTTCAAATGATGTACGGAAATCAAGGGCTTGTGCTAATGCTTTTGTCATGGTTGATTTTCCAACACCAACTGTACCAGCAATGGTAATAACAGCATTTGATGGTATACCGTATTTTTCTCTTAAATTCATGTAATGACTACTCCTTTATGCAACGTGTCTTGTAATTTTTGAATAATAAGTTGTAAATCTTCTTCTCGTTGGACGAAGTCAATGTCATCGCCACTGAAACGAAGCACGGGAATATTAGGATATTTCTTCTCAAACTCACCCATTGCTGTATCATAATCAATGCTAAGTTGTTGTAAATAAAGTGGATCAATACTTTTCTCTATTTCTCTTCCACGCATTTGAATTCGTTCTAATAGCGTATCTAAGCTAGCGTTTAAATATACTACTACATTTGGCACAGGCATGTCCTGCGTTAAAATATCGTATATATTTAAATACTTATCATATTGTTTATCTCTTAAAGTACGCTTGGCGAAGATTAAGTTTTTCATTATATGATAATCTGCTACAACAGGGTTATCATTTTGTAAATATAATGTTTCGATGTCTTCTAATTGCTTATATCTATTGCATAGGAAGAACATTTCTGTTTGAAAACTCCACTCATCAATGTTTTTATAAAATTTCCCGAGAAATGGATTTTCATCTACAATTTCTTTTAATAAATGATAGTTAAATTCAGCAGCGATCTTTTTGGCTAAAGAAGTTTTTCCTACACCAATTGGACCTTCAACTGTAATAAATGGTGTTGCTTGCAATGTATTGCACCCCTTTACTAATAGAAACCATATACAGTTACTATATTTGGACAGATAAATAATATTCTACCATACATGTTGTGATAGGTGGGGAAAATTTTCTACCTCAAGAAATGCAAAAAAAAGAAGACCGTTCTATTAAAATGAAAGTTAAATTCTCCATTTCATAAAAAGGTCTAATCTATGTTAATTTGTTGTAGGTAGCTTTCTTACTTCAAAGTTGTCGTAAATGAGTAACCAGTTTTGAGGGAAATATAAACCTAGCTTCCAATAACTTATCCCTCGTAAGTTTAATTCTTTAACGAGATCGAATTTAGCTTGAATGCTCCTAGCATCTTCAAACCATACTTCATGTTCTGCTCCTTCGTTATCTACGTAATTAAAGAAAGGCGCTTGTGCCTCTTCGTCATATTGAATAGGTACATTGTTATCGCTTGCTAATTTTATAGCTGCTTGCGGACTTAACGCTCTAGCATATTCTCCACCAGGCTCGAATGGAAGTGTCCAATCATAGCCATATAAATTTTGTCCCATCATTATTTTTTCGCTAGGCAATTCTGTTATCGCATACTCAAGCACTTCTCTAACCGGTCCGATTGGAGATACAGCCATTGGTGGGCCTCCACTGTAGCCCCATTCATATGTCATAATAACAACAAAATCTACAATTTCTCCGTGCGCTTTATAATCGTGCGCTTCATACCATCGTCCTGGCTGATCTGCTCTCGTTTTTGGTGCTAGTGCAGTAGAGATAAGCCATCCTTCTTGACGGAAACGGTCTCGCGCTTTTCGTAGAAATGTATTATATGCTTCTCTGTCTTCTGGACGTAAATATTCTAAATCTAAATGAATATCACGGAAGTTATACTTTCTTGCAGTAATAACAATGTTATTTAATAAATTATTTTGTACAGTCATATCATTCAAAATGACTCGACCTAACTCATCGCTAAACTGTCCATCTTCTAAGTTCGTTAGTACCATCATAAGTGTTACATTATTTTGCTCTGCAATTTCAGGTATTCCATTTAACGGAGGCTCCTTTAATGAACCGTCTCTTAAAATTTCAAAACTAAATGGAGCTAAGTATGTTAAAAGCGGTGCGGTATTTCTTGCACTTTGCAATAGCTGGTCAGATACTGCGTTTCCTCGTGGTTCAATGTAAGCATTAAATTCCGCCTCTACTTTAGGTTGAGGTGGAATATATAGTCTCAGTCCAACACGTAGTGGCTGGTTCGTATCAAGCTGGTTGATCTCCGCTAACCTAGTAGCAGAAATACCAAAGCGTCTGCCAATTGAAAATAAGTTATCGCCAGGTTGAACAAAATAAAAACGGCCAACAATTGGAATAACAAGTGCCTGACCTACAACTAAATTATTTGGATTAGGTAAAGCATTGGATGCGACAATATCTTCTACAGTAGTACCGTAAGCTTGAGCGATACCAAACAGTGTTTGCCCTTGTTGTACAACGTGAATTTGCAAAAAACTCACCCCTTCATAAATTTTCTCCTTTATCAATATATGAAGGGGATTGTAAAATCATGATGAAAGTTTATTTAAAATATCTTTTGTACAGGACACATTTGCCTTTAAGACGTTTTCCATCATCGTAAAGGCAAATTCATTATCTTCATCACTGTTAGACGCTATTGCGTCCTTTGGAATAGTTAAAGAAAAATCTCTCATATAAGCATCATTTGCCGTGAAGAGTACACAAATATTTCCGGCTATTCCTGTTAAAATGAGATCTGTAACATTAAAGTGAAGTAGCATTGTATGTAAAGGTGTATCATAGAATGCAGAGTGTCTTGGTTTAATGAGAAAAAAATCATCTTTATCTGGAGTTATCGAGCGAATGACATTTTTGCTAATTTCATTCGTACATTTATCTATAATCTTTGTGTAGTCCGCTTGCCATAAATCGTAATGGTCGTTAACGTATATGATAGGGAGCTTATGTTTGTTCATATGTTTTTTCAATTCTAATATATTTGGAAGCATCCCGATTGTTTTGTCCGCAAGTATTTTTCCATGGTTAAACTGAAAGTCATTAATCATGTCGATAATAAGTAAGGCAGTCTTTTTCAAATGTACACCTCCATAAGCATTATTGTACCTAATTTATTAAGAAAATATAGATATAAGGAATGGTTTCAAATGATCGAACAATTTTCTGATGAATATTTTATGAAGCTAGCAATAGAAGAAGCAAAAAAAGCGGAGTTAATAAATGAAGTTCCGATTGGTGCCATAATTGTAAAAGACAATGAGATAATTGGAACAGGATTTAATAGAAGGGAAACTAGCCAACGTTCTATCACGCATGCTGAAGTTTTAGCAATAGAGGAAGCTTGCGAAAAAGTCGGTTCCTGGCGACTAGAGGATACTACCCTATACGTAACATTAGAGCCATGTCCAATGTGCGCAGGAGCTATTGTGCAATCTCGTATAAAGAAAGTTGTCTATGGAGCAATCGACCCTAAAGCTGGATGTGCAGGAACTTTAATGAATTTATTACAAGAAGAGCGCTTTAACCATCAATCAGATGTAGTTAGTGGAGTGTTAGCGGAAGAGTGCGGGCAAATGCTCACTTCTTTCTTTCAAAAACTGAGAGAAAAGAAAAAAGCTGCGAAGCGTAAAGAATAGACTCCTAAAAATTTACAGATGAAACTGGTTGATTTTTTAGACGGAACAAGCTATACTTAGTCATGTACTCAACAGAGTGCACATAACATTATGTTATACTTTTGCCGTGCTAAGCGGGGAGGTAGCGGTGCCCTGTACTCGCAATCCGCTCTAGCGAGGCCGAATCCCTTCTCGAGGTTAGCAGGCTGTAGGGCTGCCTTAAGTAAGTGGTGTTGACACCTGGGTCCTGCGCAATGAGAACCCGTGAACTATGTCAGGTCCGGAAGGAAGCAGCATTAAGCGGACTCTCTCATGTGCCGCAGGGTTGCCTGGGTCGAGCTAACTGCTTAAGTAACGCCTATGGTGGCTAATCGACAGAAGGTGCACGGCAGTTATACTTATAAAAACAACTCACTCCTAAAGAGTGGGTTTTTTTATGGCCAAAAATGATTATTCTCCTTTGGTTTACTTTCTATAATAAGTTATAATAGGAAAAGGGAAAAATGGAGAGGGGGGCTTAAAAGTGGCATATCAAGCATTATATCGTGTTTTCCGACCACAACTCTTCCAAGATGTAGTTGGACAGGAGCATATAACAAAAACGTTACAAAACGCCCTGCTTCAACAGAAATTTTCACATGCATACCTTTTTTCTGGCCCCCGTGGTACAGGAAAAACGAGTGCGGCCAAAATATTAGCAAAAGCGGTTAACTGTGAACATGCACCAGTAGCGGAGCCGTGTAACGAATGTTCAGCATGTAAAGGAATTACAGACGGCTCTATATCAGATGTGTTAGAAATTGATGCTGCATCTAATAACGGAGTGGACGAAATTAGGGATATACGAGACAAGGTTAAGTATGCGCCTAGCTCAGTTCGTTACAAAGTTTATATTATTGATGAAGTACATATGCTTTCTATCGGTGCTTTTAATGCGTTATTAAAAACATTAGAAGAGCCACCAAAACATGTTATCTTTATTTTGGCAACGACAGAACCTCATAAAATACCTTTGACTATTATATCTAGATGTCAACGATTTGATTTCCGTAGGATCACTTCGGAGTCGATTGTTGGAAGGATGGAACAAGTCATACGCGCTCAAGGGATTTCTGCAGAACCGAAAGCTTTATCTGCTATTGCGAGAGCGGCAGAAGGTGGTATGAGGGATGCTTTAAGTTTACTAGATCAAGCTATATCTTTTAGTGATGGGGAATTAACAGTCCAAGATGCCCTTGCCATTACCGGTTCTGTATCTCAAACTTTTTTGACGAATTTGGTACAGGCCATCACAAATAAAGATGTAAGTGCAGCGTTAGATGCATTAAATGAATTATTTAGTCTAGGGAAAGACCCAACTCGTTTTCTAGAAGATTTAATTTTCTATTATCGTGATATGTTACTTTATAAGGCAGCTCCAAATTTAGAAAATATATTAGATATTGTAAAAGCGGATGACGAATTTAAGAATTTTGCAGAATCTATTCCTGCTCCAGCGATATACGAAACCATTGATATTCTAAATAGTAGTCAACAGGAAATGAAATGGACAAACCACCCTAGAATATATTTAGAAGTAGCACTTGTGAAGCTTTGCCAGCTAAAAGGTGGAACAACTGAAGCTGCAGATCAAAGTCAAGTCGATGTTTTACTTAACCGTATTAATCAATTGGAACAACAACTAAAGCAACTTTCTACTAATCAGGTAGCTGTACAAACTAGCAGCCCATCGGCAAAACCGCAAAGAACAGCTACATCAAAAAGTTCCTTTAAGCCAGCAACCGGTAAGATTAATGAAATATTAAAACAAGCGACACGCCCTGATCTAGATTTAGTAAAAAGTAAATGGGCTGAACTATTAGAAGGATTAAAACACAATAATAAAGTATCTATAGCAGCGCTATTAAATGATAGTGAACCAGTAGCTGCCTCAACGAATGCTTTTGTGTTAAAATTTAAATATGAAATTCATTGTCAGATGGCATCAGACGAAGAGGCAAAACAACTTATTCAACAAATTCTTTCTGAATTAACAGGGAGAAACTTAGAGATGGTAGTTGTACCGATGGAGCAATGGCAATTAATTCGAGAAGATTTTATTAATGGACAAAAGTCTAGCGAAGACAAGCAAAAAGAAGCGGATGAAGATCCGTTAATTGAAGAAGCAAAAAAGCTTGTCGGTCCTGAACTATTAGAAATTAAAGACTAACTTATTATTAGGAGGAATGTAGCATGATGCGTGGCGGAATGGGTAACATGCAAAAAATGATGAAACAAATGCAAAAAATGCAAAAGGATATGGCAAAAGCTCAAGAAGAATTAGCTGTTAAAACAGTTGAAGGTACTGCTGGTGGCGGTATGGTAACGGTTATTGTAAACGGGCAAAAAGAAGTAATTGATGTAAATATTAAAGCTGAAGTAGTAGATCCAGATGACATCGAGATGTTACAAGACTTAGTCCTTGCGGCAACAAATGACGCACTGAAGAAAATGGAAGATTTAACAAATGATACAATGGGACAATTTACAAAAGGAATGAATATGCCAGGACTTTTCTAGGAGGATAAGAAATGCACTATCCTGAACCTATATCAAAGCTTATTGATAGCTTTATGAAACTGCCAGGTATCGGGCCCAAAACGGCTGCTCGTCTGGCTTTTTTTATATTAAATATGAAAGAAGACACAGTTTTAGACTTTGCTAAAGCATTAGTGAATGCTAAGCGAAATTTATCTTATTGCACCGTTTGTGGGCATATTACAGATAAAGACCCGTGTTATATTTGTGACGATGAACGACGAGATCGTTCGATTATATGTGTTATTCAAGAAACAAAAGATGTTATCGCGATGGAAAAAATGAAAGACTACAATGGTTTGTATCATGTTCTACATGGTGCAATTTCTCCTATGGATGGCATTGGACCTGAGGATATTAAAATATCGGAGTTAATACAAAGGCTTCAAGGTGATGAAGTGCAAGAAGTTATATTAGCTACTAACCCTAATATTGAGGGGGAAGCTACTGCTATGTACATTTCTAGACTGTTGAAACCTACTGGAATTGTCATTACGAGAATTGCACATGGTTTACCAGTAGGTGGAGATTTAGAATATGCAGATGAAGTGACGTTATCAAAAGCATTAGAAGGAAGACGTCAAATATAACTTAATTTTTGAAATGGGGTAATAAAACGTATGTTCTTTCGGAAAAAGGACCGTTTAAAAAACCAATTTGATGAGAAAATAATGAAGCTAACGGAAGAAAATAAAGATCTTTGGTCAAAAAAGAAAGCATTAGTAGAAAAAAGTCTCGACCCTTCCGAAGAGGTTGTATGTAAACTCAAACTAGCGGAAGCAAAGTATCTCTTTCTATTAAAAGAAGTGCGATATCGAAAAATGAAAAAGTAGAAGTGCACTTTTGCGCTTCTACTTTTTCATTTTTATATGTTACAGCTAGTTCTAACTAATCCTCTATAATCATAAAATTATAGTAGTACAAGCGTATGGAGGGGGATTATTTTGCAACCTTTACTTGTTATAAGCATAATTATTGCTTTGATAATTGTAATATTAATAGTAGGAACACCGTTTAAACCGTTACGATTCCTTGGGCAAGGTGTAATTAAATTAATGATCGGAGCGTTATTCTTATTCTTCTTAAACGCATTTGGTAACTATTTTGGTATTCACGTCCCAATTAATGTTACTACTTCAGCCATTTCAGGTTTTTTAGGGATTCCGGGAGTAGCTGCATTAGTCATTATACAGATGTTTATTTTGTAGTTTATGATTGTTCCTATTACCTTGATAAATTTCCTTGTTAGGAAGTTTATTTTTTTTGTTGACTTCATTCATTATAGGTGATATATTATTACTTGTCGCTAAAACAGCGAACTGAACGACTTATAAAAAATAATAAAAAGTATTGACGTAAGAGTTTATGCGTGATATTATATTTAAGTCGTGTGAATGCGACACAAGCTCTTTGAAAACTAAACAAAACAACAGCGTGTAAGTTAATCTTTAAGATTAACAACAAACAATTAATTGACATTAGTCAGCAAACATTATGAGCATAAGCTCAAACACTCTTCGGAGAGTTTGATCCTGGCTCAGGACGAACGCTGGCGGCGTGCCTAATACATGCAAGTCGAGCGAATCTGATAAAAGCTTGCTTTTTGAAGATTAGCGGCGGACGGGTGAGTAACACGTGGGCAACCTGCCTGTAAGACTGGGATAACTTCGGGAAACCGGAGCTAATACCGGATAATATAAAGAACCTCCTGGTTCTTTATTGAAAGATGGTTTCGGCTATCACTTACAGATGGGCCCGCGGCGCATTAGCTAGTTGGTGAGGTAACGGCTCACCAAGGCAACGATGCGTAGCCGACCTGAGAGGGTGATCGGCCACACTGGGACTGAGACACGGCCCAGACTCCTACGGGAGGCAGCAGTAGGGAATCTTCCACAATGGACGAAAGTCTGATGGAGCAACGCCGCGTGAGCGATGAAGGCCTTCGGGTCGTAAAGCTCTGTTGTTAGGGAAGAACAAGTACCGGAGTAACTGCCGG
>NZ_KZ454944.1:0-63353 GCF_002797415.1 Bacillus alkalisoli | reverse complement strand
GTATGAAAAGAACTTTTGCTTTCAAAAAGATAAAAAGTTTCGTTCATAAGCTGTATGAAAGGAACTTTTGCTCCTAAAAAGGTAAAAAGTGCGGTTCGCAAGTGGTATGAAAAGAACTTTTGCTCTAAAAAAGGTAAAAAGTCGGGTTCGTGAGTGGTATGAAAAGAACTTTTGCTTTCAAAAAGATAAAAAGTTTCGTTCATAAGCTGTATGAAAGGAACTTTTGCTCCTAAAAAGGCAAAAAGTGCGGTTCGTAAGTGGTATGAAAAGAACTTTTGCTCTAAAAAGTTAAATAGTACGGTTCATGGATGTAGAAAAATGTTTGGAAAGGAATCCTCAGCATTTTTAATTATAATTTTGTTAATTATATGTTTTACTTGCTACCATCGCTAAAAGTACAATTATACCTGTTAGTAAGATAGGTACTAAAAACATAAGGAGTGTATGCCATAAACTCTTCGAATTCTTCCACTCCTTCTCAAATGTAAAGAAACCACCTGTTATAAATAAATCCCAAAATAGTCCACTTTTATTTTTTTTACCTTCTGTAACTTTCTTATCGTCATCTTTTTTCATAATATAATTTCCTCCCGAATACTTCTATTCTACTTTTGACTTCGTTGGAAAATTAATTAACCCTTTATTTTTATATAATTTTTTCTAGTTCCCTTTATGAAAAGAAGTTCGCTTAGGTTGGAGGTGTAGCATAAAATCACAAAGGTGTAACATAAACAGAATGGGTGTAGCATAAATTCATTAGGGTTTTAGTACACATCAACTACTTCTCATTTAGCTCTCCTACTTTGATGACTTGTATAATTTTAAATCAGTTAGTAATTTAAACAAAAAGTAACGAATAATGAAGTAAATAATATTAATACATATTAGTAATATATCAGCAATCTAATTCGTATTATAGAAAAATGAATTAAATGTAAAGAGGAGATTTGCTATGTTCATATTCTTCCTATTTATAGGTGTAATAAGCTTTCTTATATCAAGTGTTTTTGCAGGCGCTTGGACTTCTGAACAACAAAAACAGAAATATTACACTGAAGCTGCAGAAAAAAGAAAGTTTAGGAATAAGATAGCTTTCATTTTTGGCACATTTGGAATAGTTTCATTTATTATGTGTGCAGTTTCTTTCTTCTTGTAATAGTAAGTTTATCGTGTAATATGGGGTAGCACATGCTGCCCTTTTTTTGCATGTGCATTTTATACATTACAAAAAATTCCTTCATTAATAAGAGTAATACAAGTTGAATGTTTGTAAAGGTAATACTTTACTTTCGTAAAGGCTGTGTTAAAGATAGCTGTTGATTTCCGTGCAAGGCTTCGCTTTCTGCGGGCAGTAAAAAAGAAGGTTATTTTCACACTGTCGTGAAAAAACCTACTCCTCGGCGCAAGCGCCTGTGGGGTCTCCCGTTCCCCGCTTCTCTCGCAGGAGTCTCAGCCTTGCACGGAAATCAGCAGGTATTAGTATTTAATTATCAACACTAAGCTATAACATAGCTTTAGTAAACGGAGGGAATTTCACAATGAAATTCCTTATTTATTTAATCTTTACTATGCTATTTAGTTTCGTAACTTTTTTCGGATTGGGTCCAGTATTAATGGCAGATGGATTGACAGGCGAGCGAATGCTTACGCTGTTAATAGTTATCTTTATATATGTAGTACTAACTTTTGTGTTTATAAAATGTAGAAATAAAATCAAGCACAAGAATTAACGGAGAAGGTACAAAAGTCGGTTATCGACTATTGTACCTTTTTTTCAATGGTAACGTTAATATTTTTTTAACTTAACCATCATTGTGTCGTTCTCTCCTACAATCAGTTAGTTTACATAAATTATATATTTTTTCACTTCAAGACAAACACAGACTAGTAGGAGTTACATACACTAAGAATAAGACTTTTGACGAGAAGATGAAAATTTAAAATATTGTATACAAATTCAAATGTCAGGGCAAAATAGTGGATGGAGGTGGGGAAATGAAGTCAACCGTTCATTCATCAGTTGGGGAGATATGTATTGTCTGTGAGATTGAAAAACAGAGAGGGATTCATCTCTATACAGAGTTTATTTGCACAGACTGTGAGAAAGATATGATTAATACAAATACAGATGACCCAAAATATCATTATTACTTAAAGCAATTAAAGAAAATAACTATACCTAGAATATATTCGTAGAATGAGAGAATAACTATTGCCTTCGGCTCATAGAGGGTAGTTATTCTCTTTTTCTATTGAAAATTACATGATAATTCATTTAGACAGTAGGGTATTAGTTGTTATAACTTCTGGCACAACCGTCTTTATCTATGCCTGCCCTTTTGTTCTTTCATCTCTTGTTGAGGATTGGTAATATAGAGAAAGATATATACTATGTGTAAATAAGAAGGAAGAAAAAATGAGATCATTAAATCAGAAGGAAATACCTTTATATACAACATTATTAAACCACTTTTCGAAAAGTCCAATATCCGGTCATGTCCCAGGGCATAAATATGGGTCAAATCTTCCAAACAATAAGGAAATACGACACAGTTTTAGTGAAATCCTAAAACTAGACGTGACAGAAATTACAGGCTTAGACGATTTGCATGATCCAACAGGTGCCATTCAAGATGCACAAATATTGGCAGCGGAACTTTATAAGGCTGATGAAACATTTTTTTTAGTAAATGGGTCAACAGTAGGGAATTTAGCTATGATATTAGCTACATGCTCTTCTGGAGGCAAAGTATTAGTGCAACGTAATTGCCATAAATCTATCATGAACGGAATTGAGCTGGCTGGTGCCGATCCAATATTTTTATCACCGCAAGTCCATGAAGAGATTGGAGTACCTACTTCTATTAGTAAAGAACAAGTGAAGTTAGCTCTTCATCAATTCGAGGATGTTCAAGCAATAATCATTACGAATCCTAATTATTATGGAATATCCAGTTCCCTTGAAGCAATAATTCATTACGCACATAGCAAGAAAATACCTGTACTGGTTGATGAGGCTCACGGAGCACACTTCGTAGTAGGAGAACCTTTTCCAAAGTCTGCTTTATTGATGGAAGCAGATGTTGTTGTTCATTCCGCTCATAAAACATTGCCTGCGCTGACGATGGGGTCCTATTTACATGTGAAAAGTAATTTAGTAGATAAAGAAAAAGTAGCATATTATTTAAGGATGTTACAATCAAGTAGCCCTTCCTACCCGATAATGGCTTCTTTAGACATTGCAAGGTATTATTTAGCCAGTTTTTCAGAACAAGATATTAAAAATGTTAATCAGAATATAGAAAGATTAGTCTTGGAACTAGATACGATAGAGGAAATCGAAGTAGTTGGAAACGGAAAAAATAAAGACCCATTAAAGTTAATTTTACGATCTACAACCGGATTAAGTGGTTACGAACTTCAACAAAAATTAGAAGAGCAGAATGTTTTCGTCGAATTAGCAGACCCATTAAATGTACTTTTTATTTTGCCATTGAGTCATGATTATTCATTTCATGATATGATAAGTAGAATAAGAAAAGCAGTTCATAACAGCGCAATAAAACCAAATAATTTGAGGATAACAACTGAAATTTTGTTTCCTATGAATATAAATAAATTAACTCTAAATTTTTTAGAGCAAAATGTATATGAAGTAGAAGAAATACAAATAGACAAAGCAGTTGGTAAGATATCCGCAGAAACAATTGTACCATATCCACCTGGGATTCCAGTTTTAATAAAAGGAGAACGTATTTCACAAGAGGTAGTGGAATATATAGGGGGTTTGGCGGCTCTAGGAGCTCGTTTTCAAGGTGCGGATTTTACAAAAAAGAATACTATCCAAATTTTTAAGGTAGATACAGAAAAGGAGTTACAACATTGAGAGGTTTATTTATAACATTTGAAGGTCCTGAAGGGGCTGGGAAAACGACGGTAATTCAACAACTAGCTAAAGAGTTAAAAGACGAGGGAATAGATTTTGTCTTAACGCGAGAACCAGGAGGAATCCAAATAGCTGAACAAATCAGGTCAGTCATATTAGATTGTAATAATACGATGATGGACGCAAGAACAGAAGCACTACTGTATGCGGCAGCCAGAAGACAACATTTAGTGGAGAGAGTTATACCTGCGTTAGAATCGGGAAGTATCGTTCTTTGTGACCGTTTTATTGATAGTTCATTGGCTTACCAAGGCTATGCAAGACAAATCGGTGTGGAAGAAATCTTATCTATAAATGAGTTTGCAACCGAAAAGAGAATGCCTGACTTAACGGTGTATTTTGATATTGCTCCAGAAGAAGGACTTAAACGAATTACAGCGAATAATAAACGAGAAATTAACCGATTAGATCAAGAGGCGATTGATTTTCATCATCGTGTAAGAGAAGGTTATTTAAAGGTATTTGATCGTTTTCAAGATCGCTTTGTAAAGGTAAATGCAGAACGTGAACTAAAGGTTGTCTATAATGATGTAAAGCAGCAAGTACTATCGTTTATTGAGACAAATGTTTCCAATAGCGAAACAATGAAGTAATTATAAAAAAATGGTAAAATGGAGGAGAGGACAATGAAGTTAATTATGGCAGTTATTCAAGATAAAGATAGTAATCGATTATTGAATGCTTTAGTGGAGAATAATTTCAGAGCAACAAAGCTTGCTAGTACAGGTGGATTCTTAAAATCTGGTAATACAACATTCATGATTGGTACAGAGGATGTTCGTGTACCTAAAGCGTTAGAAATAATTAAAGAAAATTGCCAGCAAAGAGAACAACTAGTTGCTCCAGTATCACCGATGGGTGGTAATGCTGATTCATATGTTCCATATCCTGTAGAAGTAGAAGTAGGTGGAGCTACCGTATTTGTTCTACCAGTAGAAGGATTTCATCAATTTTAATAAGAATTAAACCAAATAACCTTATTAAAATGAAAGAAAGGGTAATCAAGGATGAAGATTACATCAGATATTCGCGCAAATTTAGAGAAAGCTCGTATGGATCAGGCAAATACAAAAAACTCAAAAGCTATATTTGGTGATATGGTTCAAAAACATTCCTCCAAATTACAATCACAGCAGTTACAGACTCTCCTAAAAGATATTGATGTTGCTGGAGAAAGGTTAGTAAACTCGAGAACCTTTAAAGATATCGCGAAGTATAAAACGCTAGTAAAGCGTTTTATGGAAGAGGCTGTTGAGTTTGGAATGGAACTAAATCAATCTCATCACTGGACGTATGATGGTCAATCACGCCATTTACAACTCGTTAAAGAAGTAGATGAATCTTTAATTAGTTTAACGGAAGATGTTATGAACAAAGAAAAAAGCAGGCTGGATATTTTAGGGAGTATAGGAGAAATAAAAGGTCTACTTATTAACTTATATACGTAGTAAGGAAGTGTGTGTGTTGAATAGTTGGTTAGAACTGGCAACGCTTCAACCGACAGTCTCAAAGATTGTAACGAATAGTTTAAATAGAAACAGAATTGCCCATGCTTATTTATTAGATGGAATGAAAGGAACTGGCAAAAAGGAAACTAGTCTTTTGTTTGCAAAGAGCTTATTATGTAAAAATAGACAGAGCGTTGAACCTTGCCAAACGTGTTCCAATTGTAAGAGAATTAGTTCAGGGAATCATCCAGATGTTCACTTAGTAGAGCCTGATGGCAATTCGATTAAAAAGCAACAAATTCAACAACTTCAAGAAGAGTTTTCTAAAACAGGACTAGAATCTAATAAAAAGATATATATCATTAATCATGCTGATAAAATGACAACGAATGCTGCAAATAGTCTTTTGAAGTTTTTAGAAGAACCAAGTAAAGGAACGTTTGCCTTTTTATTAACAGAAAATGTGTACCATATATTAGATACAATTGTTTCAAGGTGTCAACCACTTTCCTTCCAAACTTTAACACCTACCAGATTAATAGAAACATTACAAAACGAAGGACACTCAAGAGCTTTATCGCTATCTGTTTCTCAACTTACGAATAATGTCGAAGAAGCTCGAGAATTTTGTCAAAATGATTGGTTTGCAGAAGCGAGAGTTTTAGTGATAAAATTATATGAACTGTTACATGTAAGACCTCAACAAGTTCTATTATTTATTCAAGAAAAGTGGATGCCTCATTTCCAGGAAAGACAACAGTTAGAAATAGGCTTAGACTTATTATTATTTATATATAAAGACATGCTTTACGCACAATTAAATAAACAGGAAGAGCTCCTATTTATTGACGAAGTTACGTTGATTGAGAAATATGCTCTTCAAACAACACAACTTCGATTAATGGAGCATCTATCCTTTATACTACAGAGCAAGTCAAGGTTATCGTCTAACATGAATGCTCACTTGTTAATGGAGCAGTTAGTCCTACACTTGCAGGAGGGATAATAGTTTGTATGATGTAGTTGGAGTTCGCTTTAAAAAAGCGGGAAAAATATATTATTTCGACCCAAATGGGCTTGATATACAAGAAAATGAATTTGTTATTGTCGAAACTGTAAGAGGGATAGAGTTTGGGAAAGCGGTACTTGCACAGAAGCAAGTAGATGAGAACGATGTCGTTTTACCACTTAAGAAAGTAATCCGTATTGCAGATACGAAAGATAAATTGATTGTAGAAGAAAATAAAAAAGCGGCCGAAGAAGCTTTTTATACTTGTACACAAAAAGTAGAAGAACATTCTATTGAAATGAAGCTAGTCGATGTGGAGTATACGTTTGATCGTAACAAAGTAATCTTTTATTTCACAGCTGATGGGCGTGTCGACTTTAGAGAGCTAGTAAAAGACTTAGCTGCTATCTTTAGAACACGAATTGAATTAAGACAAATTGGTGTAAGAGACGAAGCGAAGCTTTTAGGTGGAATTGGACCTTGTGGAAGAATGTTATGTTGTTCAACGTTTTTAGGGGACTTTGAGCCAGTATCAATAAAAATGGCGAAAGATCAAAACTTATCTTTAAACCCTTCTAAAATCTCTGGACTTTGCGGACGTCTCATGTGTTGTTTAAAATACGAAAATGATGAATATGAGTCTGCAAAAGAACAACTTCCTGACTTAGAAGAAATTATTGAAACACCAAACGGTCGAGGGCGTGTAGTAGGCTTAAATATTTTAGAACGTGTTTTACAAGTACAGTTGTTAGAAATAGAAAAAGTAGTAGAATTTACACTAGAAGAGCTAGTTCAAGATGGAGCCGTTTCGATACAAGCCACAGATTAATGAGGTGGGGTTCATTGGATAAGAAACAAATATTCGACTCTGTAACGATTATGGAAGAGCAAATAGGTCATTTATACAAACAGTTAGGTGAACTAAAAGAGCAATTAGCTCTTTTAATAGAAGAAAATCATAATTTAAATGTAGAAAATGGCCATTTGCGCAACAGATTAGATGGACAAGTTTCAGAGAAGAAAAAAGGTAATAAGAAAAAATTAAAAGATGAGAAAGACATAGCAGAAAAACAAGCAGATATTGGAGAAGGATACGACAACTTAGCACGCTTATATCAAGAAGGCTTCCATATTTGCAACCTTCATTTTGGTAGTCCGCGAAAAGAAGGCGATTGTTTATTCTGCTTGTCCTTCTTAAATAAGAAATGAAAAGTCGCCATATGAAACAAAATGGCGACTTTTTTACGTAAAAGAATATGATGGGCTAACGAGCAATAGAAAGTCAACTAGAGTATAATAAACGTAATCAAAGCTACATTAGAACGAAAGGACATTAAAATAATGGTTAAGTTATACGATGATGAGCGTCTAGATTATCTACTTGCAGAAGATTTACGAATTATTCAAAGCCCATCTGTTTTCTCTTTCTCATTAGATGCAGTATTATTAGCCCACTTTGCATATGTACCTATTCAAAAAGGCAAAATAATCGATTTATGTACAGGAAACGGTATCGTTCCTTTACTACTTAGTAAAAAAACAAATACCAATATTCAAGGCGTAGAAATTCAAGAAAGACTTCATGATATGGCGATAAGAAGTTTTGCCTATAATAAACTTGAACATAAATTACAATGTATTCACGGTGATATTAAAGATATGCCAACTATGTTAGGTCATGGAGAATTTGATGCTTTAACATGTAACCCTCCATATTTCCCTACGACACATATAACGAAACGAAATGAAAATGAACATTATGCTATTGCTAGGCATGAAATACATTGTACGTTAGACGATGTAATTAGGGTAAGTAGTCAATTGCTGCGCCAAGGTGGAAAAGCAGCATTTGTACACCGTCCAAATAGGCTGCTTGATATTGTAACGACTATGAGACAATATCGATTAGAGCCAAAAAGAATGCAATTAATCTATCCGAAAAAAGGCAAGGAAGCAAATACGTTATTAATAGAAGGAATAAAAGATGGACAACCTGATTTAAAAATATTATCCCCTCTTTACGTGTATGGTGAAGATGGAGAGTACACAGAAGAAACAAAAAAGATATTGTTTGGAGATAAGGCATAAACAACACAATATATTGAAAAGGAGGAATCTTTAACGATGGATTTATGGTTACAGAAAAGTTTTGCAGAAGATTACTCTTTTGGAAGATTGTACTTAGTGGCGACACCAATTGGTAACTTAGAAGATATTACGTTTCGCGCTTTACGCATTTTAAAAGAAGTGGATATGATAGCAGCAGAAGATACTAGACAGACAAAAAAACTTTGCAATTACTTTGAGATAAATACCCCCCTCTTTAGTTATCATGAACATAATAAAGAGCAAAGTGGTTGGAAGGTAATTGAATTATTAAGAGATGGAAAAGATGTTGCACTCGTTAGTGATGCAGGAATGCCTTGTATATCTGATCCTGGCTTTGAATTAGTAAGGATGGCATTAGATGAACATTTATATGTTATTCCTATTCCAGGAGCAAATGCAGCACTTTCTGCTTTAATACCTTCTGGATTAGTTCCACAGCCTTTCTACTTTTTTGGATTTTTAAATCGCTCCAAAAAAGAAAAAAAGAAAGAATTAGAGATGTTGAAAAAGATAAAAGATACATTTATTTTATACGAATCTCCGCATCGCTTAAAAGAAACGTTAGCTGTCATGGTTGAAGTATTAGGTGAACGTCAAATTGTAATGAGTAGAGAACTAACGAAGAAATTTGAAGAATTTATGAGAGGTTCCATTACACAAGTGCTATCTTATATAGAAGAAAACGGTGTAAAAGGAGAATGTTGCATTGTAGTAGAAGGTAGTGGCGTAGAAGAAGTAGAGGATGAGGTTTCTTGGTGGACCGATTTATCTGTAGAAGATCACGTTCAACATTATGTAGAGCAAGGACATTCTTCTAAAGATGCTATTAAGGAAGTTTCTAAAGAGAGAAACTTACCTAAACGAGAAGTGTATCAAGCATTTCATATCCATTAATTTTATCATGACGTAAATGAAAAGCGACTACTGTAATAGTAGTCGCTTTTAATATGGGTATATATTATTTTACAAGGTTAGATTGAATCTCAGCCATGATCTTTTCTGCGCCTTCACGACTTAAGATAATTTTTCCTTCTGCTAAAGTTAAGTTAGCATCAGAAACTTCACCAGTCACTTGGCAAGTCATGTTTGGCTTATATTTCTTTAAGATGATTTTCTCTTCGTCCACATAAATTTCTAAAGCATCTTTTTCTGCAATTCCTAAAGTTCTGCGTAACTCGATTGGAATAACTACACGACCTAATTCATCAACTTTACGTACAATACCTGTAGATTTCATTATTTGTTCTCCTCCTAGAATATCTATATATGTTATTTCTATCTTTTTCAGTCGTCAATATTCGACAAAATCACTGTGATTTCATCATATCAGCATTTACAAAATTCGTCAACTTTTTTAATTGATAAAAATTGTATTTTTATAAAAAAATGTTAAATGGAATTAATGTAAACCTAATGATATCAATGATTTACATTTATTGCGAGGTGGATAATTGGTTTTAATATTGGGATAATATTACTTTAAATTTCTGATTTTTTTAATAATTTTCATTTATTTTCGACAAGAAACGACAAGGTTATTATTAAATTTGTCGAATGGATATCTACTAAAAGATACATGTTTTAAATTTTGTAATAATGAAGGTTTTATGAATCAGAAACGCGCATTCCTTCCGCTTTTCTAATTAGTAAGAAACAATGTATAATAAAGGTGGAATTTAGGTTATGATGTTGCTATGATAAATGGATATTTTATTGTGAAAAACACATAAATCCTTATTGGAAATGAGAAATAGAAGGAATACGTTAAAACTATTCGTTTAAAAGGAGGTAATTTTGATGGTAGAAAATAAAAAAACATATTATATTACAACACCAATCTATTATCCAAGTGATAAATTACATATTGGCCATGCGTACACAACGGTAGCTGGAGATGCAATGGCGCGTTATAAAAGAATGCGTGGTTTTGACGTTATGTATTTAACAGGTACAGATGAACATGGTCAAAAGATACAACGTAAAGCAGAGGAGAAAGGGATTACTCCTCAAGAATACGTAGATGAAATTGTTGCTGGAATAAAAGAACTATGGGGCAAGATGGATATTTCCTATGACGATTTTATACGTACAACTGAACCTAGACATAAAGAAATTGTCGAAAAGATTTTTGCACGCTTAGTAGAGCAGGGTGATATATACCTAGATGAGTATGAAGGTTGGTACTCTGTACCAGATGAAACGTATTATCGTGAGCACCAGTTGGTAGACCCGATTATGGAAAATGGCAAGGTTGTAGGGGGGAAAAGTCCAGACAGTGGACACCCAGTTGAATTAGTAAGAGAACAATCCTACTTTTTCAGAATGGGTAAGTATGTAGACAGACTATTAAAGTTTTATGAGGACAATCCAGAATTTATCCAACCAGAGTCTCGAAAAAATGAGATGATTAATAATTTCATTAAACCAGGACTAGAAGACTTAGCGGTTTCCCGTACTTCTTTTGACTGGGGAGTTAAAGTACCTAATGATCCGAAACACGTTGTATATGTTTGGATTGACGCTTTATCTAACTACATTACAGCATTAGGCTACGGTACAGACAATGATGAAAACTACTTAAAATATTGGCCGGCGGATGTTCATTTAGTTGGGAAAGAGATTGTTCGATTCCATACTATTTATTGGCCGATTATGTTAATGGCATTAGACTTACCGTTACCTAAAAAGGTTTTTGCTCATGGTTGGTTATTGATGAAGGACGGGAAAATGTCCAAATCTAAAGGGAATGTTGTGGATCCTGTAACGTTAATTGATCGTTATGGATTAGATGCGCTTCGTTATTACTTATTACGCGAAGTACCATTTGGTTCTGATGGTGTATTTACTCCGGAAGGGTTCGTCGACAGAGTAAACTTCGATTTAGCAAATGACCTTGGAAATTTATTAAATAGAACAGTTGCGATGATAGATAAATACTTTGATGGAACAGTGCCAGCATATAGCGGGTCTGTAACAGAGTTTGATGCAACTTTAAGTAATTTAGCTAAAGAAACGGTAGAGAGATATGAAGAAGCGATGGAAAAAATGGAATTTTCTGTGGCTCTAACTTCTATTTGGCAATTAGTAAGCCGAACCAATAAGTATATTGATGAAACACAACCGTGGGTGTTAGCGAAAGATGAAGCAAAAAAGAATGAATTAGCATCTGTAATGGTTCATTTAGCGGAATCACTTCGTCAAATAGGTGTTTTACTAAAACCATTTTTAACACAAGCACCAAAGCACATCTTCGACCAACTTGGTGTTAAAGAAGAAGCATTAACAAACTGGGAAAGCTTGCAGCAATTTGGCCTTATTCCTGCAGGTGCACAGATTACAAAATCTTCCCCAATCTTCCCACGATTGGATGTGGCGGAAGAAGTAGAATACATTAAAACGGCAATGGCCCCTTCACAACCTAAAGTGGAAGAAGTAAGTGACGTTTCTCCTGTTGAAAAACCAGAAACAGAAGAAATAACAATCGACGACTTCATGAAAGTTGATTTACGCGTCGCTCAAGTTTTACACGCAGAACCAGTGAAAAAGGCTAACAAGCTGTTAAAGTTACAATTAGATTTAGGTTATGAAAAAAGGCAAGTAGTTTCTGGTATTGCCCAATTCTACAAGCCAGAAGAACTTATAGGTAAGAAAGTCATCTGTGTAACAAACTTAAAGCCAGTAACATTACGTGGAGAACTTTCTGAAGGAATGATTCTAGCAGGATCCCATGATGGAAAACTTGCCTTAGTGTCGGTTGCAGAAGGCTTGCCAAATGGAGCAAAAGTAAAATAAGTGAGAGAGTTTCATAATGTACAATTACTATACGAAAAACGAACAGTAATTATGAAATTGATTCAAGCTATAAAAAATGAAAAGGTGTTTCACGTGTAAAAGCGGGATACACCTTTTCTTTTAAATGTATCGGATTGACTTTTGTATTGGGTAACTGCCATGCTGTTGTATTATTAGCCATAATAAAAAGATAGTTAATAATATTAACTGCCATGATGGTTGATTTCAGTTGCAGGTGTGAGACTCCTGCGGGAAAGCGCGTCAAGGGAGACCCCACAGGCGCAAAGCGCCGAGGAGGCTTCCGCGACCGCCCGCGGAAATCGAACACCTGCAACTGAAATCAACAATTAGTACCCTATTCAAAACAACAAGATAAACAAATAATTAAGGAGTGCTTTCTATATGTTATTTGATACACATGCACATTTAAATGCGTTGCAATATGAAGAAGACTTACAAGAAGTAATTCAACGAGCACAAGAAGAAAAAGTAACAAACATCGTAGTAGTTGGCTTCGACCGAGAAACAATTGAAAAAGCAATGGAACTAACAAATAAATATGACTTTATTTATGCAGCAATAGGGTGGCATCCAGTTGATGCAATTGACTTAACTGATGAACACTTGCATTGGATTGAAGAATTGGCATCACATCCTAAAGTAGTGGCAATTGGCGAAACTGGATTAGACTATTATTGGGACAAGTCTCCAAAAGAAGTACAAAAAGAAGCATTCCGAAAGCAAATTCATTTAGCGAAAAAAGTAAAATTGCCAATCATTATTCATAATCGTGATGCGACAGCAGATGTGGTGGAAATTTTGAAACAAGAAAAGGCAGAAGAAGTTGGAGGAATTATGCATTGCTTCACAGGTAGTGCAGAAGTAGCCCAACAATGTATGGAAATGAACTTTTACATATCATTTGGTGGACCCATTACATTTAAAAATGCAAAAAAACCAAAAGAAGTTGCAATGGAAATACCGTTAGATCGCATTTTAATTGAAACCGACTGTCCATACTTAACTCCCCATCCATTCCGTGGAAAGCGTAATGAACCTAGCTATGTAAAGTATGTAGCAGAACAAATTGCAGAACTTAAAGAGTTAAGTTATGAAGAAGTTGCAAAAGTAACAACTGACAATGCAAAAAGATTATTCGGGATAAAGTGACAAAGAATTTGTAACATTTACTAAAAACATGTCCTATTAGAATCAAATATTTAATAGTTCTACAAGTCTCTTTCTCCACATAGGATAAACTGTCGATAAGTTAGCCTTTACACTTTTCAAAAAATTCTGCATAATAGGCAATACGGTTGACTAAAATGCAAAAGGTTGACAAGTCGAAAAACACTCTATATAATTCCAACGAGGAGAAGGAGGCGTTTTTTACATGTTTCAATACATGAAAAAACTGTTTTCCGGTTCTATGGGAAAAAAGAAACTAGCAGTAATAATTACTAGTTTCATAGTCTTCCCAACCATACTAGGCTTCGGTATCTTTCACGGTACAAAAGCCTCAATAACAGTAAATGCAAACGGTGAAGTAGTAACACTTAACACGCATGCGAAAACCGTTGCAGATGTTTTAAATGATTTAGATATTACTGTTCGATCTGAGGATTATTTATTTCCCGCTAGCGATACAGAGATTAATGACGCTATGGAAATAGTATGGGAACCAGCCAAGCAAGTTCAACTTGTCATCAACGAGAAAGAACACATGGTGTGGACTACGGCGAAAACAGTCAAAGACTTACTTAACGAACAAAGCATTCATTTATCTGAACACGATAAAATTGAACCAGGACTTGATACAACTATTGCAGAGAATTTAACTATTTCTTTACTTGAGGCATTCCAATTAACGCTAGTTATTGGAGGAGAAGAAAAGGAAGTTTGGTCAACTTCGACTACGGTCGCTGACTTTTTAGAAATGCATGAGGTCACACTAAACAAACTTGACCGAGTTGAGCCAGGATTAGAAGAATTGGTTACAGATAGTACACTTGTAGAAGTAATACGAGTTGAAAAGGTCACCGATGTAGTGGAAGAACCTACTGATTTTAGTGTAGTAACAAGGAATGATGGTCAGTTAAATAGAGGTACAGAAAAAATTGTTCAACAAGGGTCACAAGGATTAATAGCTAAACATTATGAAGTTATAATTGAAAATGGCAAAGAAGTTTCCAGAGAGCTTATTAAAACGGAAACGATGAAAGAAAGTTTGGACCGCATTGTAGCTGTTGGTACAAAAGCGCCACAGCCACCACAACAAGTTTCGCGTAGCAATGCTACAACAGCCAAAGAATTTTATGTAAGTTCTACTGCCTACACGGCTAACTGTAACGGTTGCTCAGGAATTACGGCTACTGGCATTAACTTAAGAGCTAATCCAGATGCAAAAGTTATTGCTGTTGATCCGAATGTTATCCCTCTAGGTACAAGAGTTTATGTGGAAGGTTATGGATATGCAATTGCTGGTGATACGGGTGGAGCAATAGTTGGTAATAAAATTGATGTATTCTTCCCAGATAAATCAACTGCATTTCGATGGGGAAGAAAGCGTGTTAAAATCAAAATTCTTAATTAATACTTAAGCAGGGGTAAATGGCCTCTGCTTTTTTCTTTTTTGATTTAGACCGCAATATGTATTTGACTCGATTATAAGGTATAATAAAAATATTAGATTCAACTGATTAGACGTAAGAGGCGATATAAAGTTTCACTCTTTTGGAGGATAAAATGAAAATTAAAGAAATAATTGTAGTCGAAGGTAAAGACGATACAGTTGCTATCAAAAGAGCAGTAGATGCAGACACAATTGAAACAGGTGGTTCTGCTATAAACGATGATGTATTAACGCAAATTAAGCTTGCCCAGGATACAAGAGGTGTCATTGTCTTTACCGACCCTGACTTCCCTGGACATAAAATAAGAAATACAATTTCCGAGCATATACCTGGTTGTAAACATGCATTTATTTCTAAAGATAAAGCAAAACCGAAACGAGGTAAAGGTCTTGGGGTGGAGCATGCTTCTATCGAAGATATTAGAGAAGCTCTAACAGGATTACATCAAGAGTATGAACAGCCAACAGGTGAAATAACTACCGATGTGTTATTAGGGTACCAGCTTATTGGTCATACTACTTCTAAAAAGAAACGGGAAAAGCTTGGGGAAATATTAAAGTTTGGCTACACGAACGGAAAGCAATTGCAAAAGCGATTGCAAATGTATCATATATCTCTGGAGCAGTTGAGTGATGCAGTTGCTGAGATGAATTCGGAGGAACAATAAATGCAAAATGAACTAAAAGATATAGCTACCCCTATACGAACGAAGCAAATACTAGAAAAACATGGGTTTTCTTTTAAAAAGAGCCTTGGGCAAAACTTCTTAATAGATACCAATATATTGAGAAATATTGTAGAGTTTGCAGGGGTAACGGAAGGTACAGCAGCAATTGAAGTCGGTCCCGGTATTGGAGCGCTAACAGAGCAAGTTGCCAAACGTGCAGGGAAAGTTGTAGCCTTTGAAATTGACCAACGACTATTACCGATCTTAGAAGAAACATTAGCACCTTATGAAAATGTGCAAGTTATTCATCAAGATATATTAAAAGCGGATGTAAAAACAGTATTAGAACGTGAATTTGCTGATTTTAACGAAATTAAAGTAGTAGCTAATTTACCTTATTACGTGACCACACCGATTATAATGAAGTTATTAACGGAGCAGTTACCATTAACGAACATTACTGTAATGTTACAAAAAGAGGTAGCAGACCGAATGGCAGCAAAGCCAGGAACGAAAAATTATGGTTCATTATCGATTGCTGTACAATATTATACAAAAGCAGAAACCGTCATGATTGTTCCAAGAACTGTTTTTGTTCCACAACCAAACGTAGATTCGGCAGTGATTCGCCTAACTGTTCGTACAAGTCCAGCAGTTCTAGTGAAAGACGAGGACTTCTTCTTTGAAGTAGTACGTGCTAGCTTCGCGCAAAGAAGAAAAACGATACTTAATAATTTAACGAGCAACCTACCTTCTGGAAAAGAGAAGAAGGCAAATGTGGAACAAGCGCTCTCAGAAGCCAATATAGATCCGAAACGACGCGGAGAGACTTTATCTATCGAAGAGTTTGGATTGCTTAGTGACAAACTTTATAACGTAATTAAAAACTAAAAGGGAGGAACTTCTCTTTTAGTTTTTTTATTTGGCTGTGTTAATGGTTAGTGTTGATTTTTGATATCTATCTAGCAGTTGATTTCCGCGCAAGTCCCCCGCGGAAAACGGAGACTTGCGCGGAAATCAACAGCGGTCTTTAACAGAGTCTTTTATTTAAGGATTAACTTCCTCACATCATTCATTGTTGCTCTAACACATTCTCCTCCTCACCAATGTAATTGTTTTTGCATAATCTACTTTAGGGAAATAGATTGGGTGGATGTATACGTTACCCCTTGTTGGAGGGAAGAGCAATGAGAATATCAATAGGAGATGTTGTTGCACGAAAAAAATATAATTTTGACTTGTTATTTAGGGTGATCGATATTCAGCAACGAGAAAATGACTATCCACTAGTTCTTTTATACGGAGAAGATGTACGATTAATGGCAGATGCATCATACGACGATTTAGTAATCGTTACAGAAGAGAAACAAAAAGAAAGAAAGAAAAAGGAAGACTCTAAAATGCAAAGGTCACTTCACCTTTTTCGTCAAGATTACGCATTAATTCGTGAAAAGAGCGAATATGAAGCGACAGGGGGATATGAGACGAATCAAGATTACTTTCAGCTACCCGGAAAAGTGCTTCATATAGACGGCGATCCTTTATATTTACAAAAGTGTTTAGACTTATATGAAAAACTAGGAGTTCCTGTTTATGGTGTACATTGCCATGAAAAAGAAATGTCGACGAAAGTAGGACCGCTAATTGAGCGCTATCAACCAAACATATTAGTTATTACTGGACATGATGCGTATTCAAAATCAAAAGGAAAAGTATCTGACATTACAGCTTACCGTCATTCCAGACACTTTGTGCAAACGGTTAGGGAAGCAAGAAGGGTTGAACCTAACTTAGACGAATTAGTTATTTTTGCAGGGGCGTGTCAGTCGCATTTTGAGTCATTAATACGCGCTGGTGCTAATTTTGCAAGTTCACCATCAAGAGTAAACATACACGCGTTAGATCCAGTATATATCGTTGCTAGAATATGCTTTACCTCGTTTATGGAGAGAGTGAATGTTTGGGATGTTTTAAGAAATACGCTAACGGGAGACAAAGGCTTAGGCGGGATTGATACAAGAGGATTATTACGAACTGGAATGCCTTACAGACCATATACAGAAGACCAAGATGAGGATGACTCTTAATGAATACATTAGGAGTCTTTTTAAATTAGGTTGTATGAAAGAATATTGTTATTACTCACTCATCTACCTTTTTTAACAGAGCCAAAATTTAAAACAAATTTTTGATTGGTAGTTCTTCCAAATTATTCTCGTACGTAAAAAAACACAACACATAAAAACCGCTAAAAAGCGCGTAAGAATAAAATAAAACGGTTTAATTTTAATTAATTTACATATATTTTACAGATTAGCGCAAAGTAATTGTAGACAAATGGTGATAATTGTTGAAGAAATTATATTGACGACACGAAAATTCGTTGTTATAATTTTAAGTTTTGCTTGTGAATTTTATCTGGTTGTGTTATACTCATAATAGTGAGGTGGAGTGAAATGGGAAAAACCTTAAATGATATTAAAAATTCGTTAGACGGCAATCTGGGTAAAAGATTGACCCTTCGTGCAAATGGAGGCCGTAGGAAAACCATTGAACGCGTCGGTATTTTAGCAGAAACATACCCTGCTGTATTTGTAATAGAACTAGATCAAGATGAGAATTCGTTTGAACGTGTGTCCTACAGCTATGCAGATGTCCTCACAGAGACGGTACAACTTACATTCTTCGAAGAACAAGGGAGTATGGCATAATCGAGCAGTGGACAATAGTTTACTGCTTTTTACTTTTCCTTAAATTACATATATTAACATATATTAAACAGGAACAACTATCTAATACTAATATTGCCGCTATTACATTAATAGCGGCAATAGCTATTCATAAAGGAGTTGGATTTTTATGGCGAGAAAACGTCGAGGTATCATGTCTTATCAACTCAAAGAAGAATTAGCTAAAGAACTAGGATTTTATGATGTTGTCCAAAAAGAAGGCTGGGGAGCTATCCGTGCTAAAGACGCTGGTAACATGGTGAAATTAGCAATTGAAATAGCCGAAAAACAGTTAGCAACGAAAAATAATCAATAATTATTTAAAGTCGAAGCGGAATTTTACGCTTCGACTTTTTTTATGGCAATATAGTGCATTAGCTTTTTCATCAGTTGGTAACAATAAATAAAAAAGGAAACGAATTTAACCATTTTCTACAATTTTTCAGATTCGTACAAAAATACAAAGATATTTATCAGCAAGAATATGGTACAATACATAAATAAATTGGAGACGACTAAAGTAGGTGAACAATAGTGAGAGTATTAGAAAAAGCACCAGCGAAAATTAATTTATCGCTAGACGTGCTACATAAAAGACCAGATGGCTATCACGAAGTAGAAATGGTCATGACAACGATTGACTTAGCTGACCGAGTAGAATTAACTTCTAGAAAAGATGGAGTGATTCATATCGTGTCTCACAATCGTTTTGTACCAGACGACAACCGCAACTTGGCATATCAAGCTGCACAGCTATTAAAGGATAAATTTTCTATCACAGATGGTGTATCCATTTCTATCACTAAAACAATTCCTGTTGCAGCAGGCTTAGCAGGAGGAAGTAGTGATGCAGCAGCTACGCTAAGGGGACTAAATAGGTTGTGGAAACTAGGTCTTTCTTTAGATGACTTAGCGGAGATTGGCGCACAAATAGGTTCAGATGTTTCCTTTTGTGTATATGGTGGAACAGCTTTAGCAACTGGACGCGGGGAAATAATTAAGCCGATACCAGCTCCACCGCATTGCTGGGTCGTTTTGGCAAAACCTACTATCGGTGTATCAACTTCAGAAATATATGGCAATCTAGACGTTGAAAAGGTTGAGCACCCAGATGTTGCTGGGATGGTACAAGCCATTCAAAATGAAGATTATGACCAAGTGACAAGTTTGTTAGGCAATGCGTTAGAAACTGTTACATTAAAGTTATATCCAGAAGTAGCTAATATTAAAGATCAAATGAAGAAATTCGGAGCCGATGCCGTGTTAATGAGTGGAAGTGGACCTACCGTGTTTGGTTTAGTTCAACATGACTCTAGGATGCACCGAATTTATAATGGTTTAAGAGGATTTTGTGATCAAGTTTTTGCAGTTAGATTGATGGGGGAACAGAATAAGCTTGATTAAATCCGTATGATAATGTTATATTTTATTAAAACATTCGGATTTTAGGAGGAAGAACGATGAAATTACGTCGGAGTGGACGTCTCGTTGATATGACTCATTATTTATTGCAACACCCTCAAGTACTTGTTCCACTATCTTTGTTCGCTGATAGATATGGATCCGCAAAGTCGTCTATAAGTGAAGACCTTGGCATAGTTAAACAGACGTTTGAAGCGCAAGGTGTCGGTACACTTGTAACGATCCCTGGAGCTGCAGGAGGGGTGAAATTTATCCCTTCTGTTTCAAAAGAAGAGGCAGCAGAGGTTGTCAATAGCTTATGTGAGGCCATTGCAAAACCAGAGAGGCTTTTACCTGGTGGTTATTTGTACATGACAGACATATTAGGGAATCCTCGCCTGTTGAATAAAATTGGGAAAGTCTTTGCTACGGCTTTTAACGATAAAAAGGTTGACGTCATTATGACAATGGCAACGAAAGGAATTCCACTTGCTCATGCAGTAGCAAGCTTTTTAGATGTACCGGTAGTTATTGTTAGAAGAGATAGTAGAGTGACAGAAGGTTCCACTGTAAGCATTAACTATGTTTCCGGATCTTCTAAACGAATTCAAACGATGGTGCTTGCAAAAAGAAGTTTAGAAACAGGTGCCAACGTGTTAATTATTGATGACTTTATGAAAGCTGGAGGCACAGTAAACGGCATGGTAAACCTGCTTGGTGAGTTTCAAGCGAATTTGGCAGGAATCGGAGTACTGGTAGAATCGGAAAATATGGAAGAAAAATTAATTCGTGACTACATTTCCCTTGTTCAACTTGATAACGTGAATGCACTAGAAAAAAGCATTGAAGTAAAGCCAGGGAATTTATTAACATACTTAAATCAAAAATAAAGATGAGACAGTAATCTATCTATGGGATTACTGTTTTGTACATAAAAATCCTATACGAGGTGTTCACATTGAAAATTATTAATACAAAACTTGCACCAGAGGCAATTGGACCATATTCACAAGGTATTGTTGTAAATAACTTGTTTTACAGTTCAGGACAAATACCTTTAAAAGCGAATGGAGAATTAGTAACGGGAGATGTTCAAGAACAAACACATCAAGTCTTTGTAAATTTAAAAGCAGTATTAGAGAGTGCTGGAGCATCGCTAGAAACAGTCGTGAAGGCAACTGTATTTATTAAGGATATGAATGACTTTGCATCCATTAACGAAGTTTACGGAGAGTATTTTAGTAAGCATAAACCTGCACGTTCATGTGTGGAAGTTGCTAGATTACCAAAAGACGTACTTGTAGAAATTGAAGTAATTGCATTAGTAAAATAGGTAAAAAAATAAAAATCACCATAAAGTCCTAAATTTTCTAAAAATTTTTTAGAAATAAGAAGGATATTTTCATTTTTCCGAGAATTTATACTATTAAGTTTTTGTATAAGGGAAAAGGTGGTGAACATAATGGAAGTAACTGACGTAAGATTACGCCGCGTTAATACCGATGGTCGTATGAGAGCGATCGCATCTATTACACTTGATCATGAATTTGTTGTTCATGATATTCGAGTAATTGATGGTAATAATGGATTATTTGTAGCGATGCCAAGTAAACGCACTCCTGATGGAGAGTTCCGTGATATCGCTCACCCAATTAACTCTGGTACTCGTGGGAAAATTCAAGATGCGGTGTTAGCTGAATATCACCGAGTTGGCGAGTTAGAAGTTGAATTCGAAGAGGCTGGTGCTTCATAATCAATAAAACAAGCTGTTAGCGACTTGCTAGCAGTTTTTTTATGTTTAAATTTCCTCCATTACTGACTCCTTGCATATATTCAAATCAGTACACACATCGTCAAAAACTCAAAAAAAATATGTAAAATAAATGTACTTTCATTATGTTTCTTGAAATACCCTGCTATTTAGGATATATTCGTAATGGATAATTAGGTGATTCAATAGTTACAATGAGTTAGTTTCGGCTAAATTAGAAAACGAATTAAAGACTTTGGAGAACTGAATAGATATTCTTAACGAACTTTATATATTCATGTATAATGGAGGCGTAATATGTCGAAAAAATATGCAGTCATTTTAGCGGCCGGTCAAGGTACGCGAATGAAATCTAAACTATACAAAGTACTACACCCTGTATGTGGAAAACCTATGGTAGAACATGTAGTCGATCATGTCGCATCATTAAATTTCTCCAGTGTCGTAACGGTTGTGGGGCATGGTGCAGAATTAGTTAAAACACAACTTGGTGAACAAAGTGAATACGTTTTACAAGAAGAGCAACTTGGAACAGCACATGCTGTAATGCAAGCGGCTCCAATCTTAGAAGGAAAACAAGGTATTACGCTTGTAATTTGTGGTGACACTCCACTTATTACTCCTGAAACAATGGAAAAACTATTGGCTGAACATGATCGAACAAAAGCGAAAGCTACCATTCTTACATCATATGCCGAAGACCCAACTGGTTATGGAAGAATTATTCGAAACAGCTCAGGGTTAGTCGAAAAAGTTGTAGAACATAAAGATGCTTCTGATGATGAAAGAAAGATTACAGAAATCAACACAGGTACGTATTGCTTTGACAATGAAGCATTATTTACAGCGTTAAAAAATGTATCTAATGATAATGTTCAAGGAGAGTACTACTTACCGGATGTAATCGAAATATTAAAGAATGAAGGCGAAATTGTTTCTGCCTACCAAACAATGAATCTAGATGAAACATTAGGTGTGAATGACCGTGTTGCTTTAGCTCTAGCTGAAAAAATTATGCGTGCTCGTATTAACAAAAAGCATATGGTAAATGGAGTAACCATTATTGATTCAGAAAACACTTATATTTCAGCGGATACTCTTATCGGTCGTGACACAATTGTTTACCCAGGTACATCAATAGAAGGAAAAACAGTTATTGGTGAAGATAATGTTATTGGACCTAATACAGAAATTAAAAATAGCAAGATAGGTAACAATACGAACATTAAACAATCCGTTATTCATGAAAGTGAAGTAGGTAATGAAGTAAATATTGGTCCATTTGCACATGTACGTCCCGATTCTGTTATCGGCAATGAAGTAAAGCTTGGTAACTTTGTAGAAGTGAAAAAGGCGACATTTGGTGATGGAAGTAAAGCAAGTCATTTGAGTTATATTGGTGATGCCGAAGTTGGAAAAGATGTAAACATCGGTTGTGGTTCTATTACTGTTAACTATGATGGCAAGAAAAAGTACTTAACAAAAATAGAAGATGGAGTGTTTGTTGGATGTAACTCTAACCTTGTAGCTCCTGTAACGGTAGGAAAAGGTGCATATGTAGCAGCCGGTTCCACTATTACAGAAGATGTTCCAGGGAATGCACTTTCCATTGCAAGAGCACGCCAAGTCAATAAAGAAGACTATGTAACGAAGCTTCATTCTAAATAAAAATTAGTGGAGGATAACAATGCCTTATAAATATGCTGGATCTAATCTTAAAATTTTCACTTTAAATTCTAATATCGCTTTAGCAGAGGAAATCGCTACTCACATCGGTGTTCCGCTGGGGAAATGTTCTGTAGCGCGTTTTAGTGATGGAGAAGTACAAATCAACATTGAAGAAAGTATTCGTGGTTGCGATGTTTTCGTTATTCAATCAACTAGTGCACCTGTTAACGAACATATCATGGAAACGCTTATTATGATTGATGCATTAAAGCGTGCATCTGCTAAAACAATTAATATCGTTATGCCTTATTACGGCTATGGTAGACAAGACCGTAAAGCGCGTGCTCGTGAGCCAATTACAGCGAAATTAGTAGCAAACTTATTAGAAACTGCTGGTGCTACTCGTGTGATTACATTAGATTTACATGCTCCACAAATTCAAGGTTTCTTTGACATCTTAATTGACCACCTGATGGGTGTACCAATTTTAGCGGAGTACTTTGAAAGCAAAGGATTAGAAGATATTGTTATCGTTTCTCCAGACCACGGCGGTGTTACTCGTGCAAGAAAGCTTGCTGATCGCCTGAAAGCACCAATTGCTATTATTGATAAGCGCAGACCTCGTCCAAATGTTGCAGAAGTAATGAATATCGTAGGTCATATTGAAGGACGTACAGCTATTTTAATAGATGATATGATTGATACAGCTGGTACGATTACATTAGCGGCAAACGCACTCATAGAAAACGGTGCAAAAGAAGTGTATGCATGTTGTACACATCCAGTACTTTCTGGACCAGCTATTGAGCGTATTGATAGCTCGAAAATTAAAGAATTAGTCGTTACGAATACAATTGCACTTTCTGAAGAAAAGAAAAGCTCAAAGATTACAGAACTATCTGTAGCCAAACTTATTTCTGAAGCAATCGTACGTGTTTATGAACAGAAATCTGTAAGTACGTTATTTGATTAAACGTATCTAACATATATAGTTGCAAACTTGTATGTTTAAGCTTCCTACATTTAGGGAAAGTTTTATATAGGACAAATCTATATAATGCGTAGGAAGGTGAATAGTATGAGTGCAACGTTACAAGCGGTGGAAAGAACACAGTTCAATAAATCTGCTAGAACAAAAACGAGACAAGATGGACACGTTCCAGCAGTTGTGTATGGGAATAATACTGATAATAAAGCAATCAGTGTGGATGGAAAAGAGTTTCTTAAAACAATCCGAAATGTAGGTCGAAACGGTATTATTACGCTAGAAATTGGATCAGACAAGCGTAAAGTTATGCTTTCTGACTACCAAACAGATCCATTAAAAGCTAGTGAATTTGTTCATCTCGACTTCCAGGTTGTAAACTTTAAGCAAGAAATTGATGTAGATGTGAATGTTGTTTTAACAGGTGAAGCCCAAGGTGTTAAAGATGGTGGAGTATTGCAACATGTATTGCACCAAGTTTCTGTAAAAACTTTACCAAACAATGTTCCGGAAGCAGTAGAAGTAGATATTTCAAACTTAGCTGTTAACGAAACGATAACAGTTGGGGATGTCCAAAGTTCTGGTAAGTACACGCTAAATCATAATGATGAAGAGGTTATTGCTTCCATCCTTCCTCCGAAACAAGAAGAGGAAATTGATAGTGGTGAAGAGCAAGAGCCTGGTGAACCGGAACTAGTAGAAGGTAGAGAAAATAAAGAAGAGGCGTAACCTTTTAGGTTGCGTCTTTTGTCTATTTACAGTAATGTTTTCAATATGGAATAAAACCGATGCTTTTAAAGTACAAGGGAAAAAATAATAAGACTAAAGTAAACATGGAGGTCTTCTTTATGTTCCAAAAACTACGTACCCTTTTTGCCAAAAAGGAAGAAGAAGAAGTAGGAGGAGTAGGAATGAAGCTTTTTGTAGGACTAGGGAATCCAGGTCTACAATATGATCAAACACGCCATAATATTGGATTTATGGTAATAGATGAATTAGCAAAGCGCTGGAACATCCCTTTAACACAATCAAAGTTTAAAGGCGCGTTTGGACATGGAATGGTTCAAGGAGAAAAAGTATTATTAGTGAAACCATTAACGTATATGAACTTATCAGGAGAGTGTATAAGGCCGTTAATGGACTTTTATAAAGTAGATATAGAAGACATATATGTAATCTATGACGATCTCGATCTTCCAGTAGGAAAATTACGACTACGTCAAAAAGGAAGTGCTGGCGGACATAACGGTATTAAATCGCTTTTACAGCACCTACATACGCAAGAGTTTAATCGAATCCGAATGGGGATTTCACGTCCTCAAAACGGTCAATCTGTTTCTGATTATGTATTAGGAAAGTTTACTTCAGAAGAGTTAGCAGTCATGAAGGATTCTATGCAAAAGGCATCTGACGCATGTGAAGAATCACTGAAAACAGAATTTTTACAAGTCATGAACAACTTTAATAAGTGAGTGAATTTTATATTGTTGAAACACTTTTCGTATAACGAATAATAAAACGAATTTCAGTAAACGACCGTAATTATAATGTAATTACAGTAATACAATAACTAATAGCCGTATAACATTGGCTCCTCCTGTTTATACTAATCTTAAAAAGTGCGGGAGGACTAAGATGGCTATTCATTATCATTGTAGACATTGTAGTTGTAAGGTTGGCTCAATTGAAAACTCAAGTATTTATGCAGAAACATTAGGATTTCATCAACTGTCAGCGGATGAAAGAAAAGAAATGATCAATTACCAACAAAATGGTGATATACATGTACAAACAATTTGTGAAGATTGTCAGGAGGCACTCGATAGATATCCTGAGTTCCACGAATACGAATCTTTTATACAGTAAACATTTGCTTTGGTTGAAGCCAAAGCCTTTTTGTGTATCAGCATGTACAAGGTAAGAGAGGGGGAAGAAGCTAAATGAATAATATAATTTCTTATTTTACAGAAAATGATGACTTTCAATCTGTCGTTGTAGGGTTAGAAGAAGGATTAAGAGAGCAACTAATATCCGGTCTATCAGGCTCTGCACGAACGTTGTTTGCTGCATCTATTTATGAGAAAACGGATAAACCGATGCTAATTGTGACACATAATTTATTTCATGCTCAAAAAATATATGAAGACTTATCTAATTTAATTGAAGATGACAGGCTTTTCCTTTTTCCAGTAAACGATGTGTTAGCTGCTGAAATTAGTATAGCTAGTCCTGAACTGAAAGCGCAAAGAATAGACGCGCTAAACCATTTAGCTTCACGTAAGCGAGGGGTTGTCATTGCACCTATTGCGGGTTTGAAGAGAATACTACCTACAGTGGAACGTTGGAATTCTTCTATTATTAAGTTTGAAGTCGGAAAAGTAATTGATATTGAGAAGATAACAAATGATTTAGTTAACCTTGGATATGAGCGAGTATCCTTGGTTGCAACTCCAGGAAACTTCAGTATACGTGGAGGAATCATTGATATATATCCACTAACAGAAGAAAATCCTATTCGAATAGAGCTGTTTGATGACGAAATAGATTCCATTCGTTTTTTTTCTGCAGAAGATCAACGTTCTTTAAAGAGCATAACCTCCATCCAGGTGGGACCAGCTGAGGAAATTTTATTTACACCTGGTGAAATTCAAAATGGAGCGGAAAAATTAAAAGAGTGCTTAGCATCTACATTAAAAAAAGTAAAGAATGAGAAAGTTAAACAACTTTTGTCAGAAAACATTTCCTACGAAATCGAAATGTTCCAAAGTGGCAATGTCATTAAAGAAGTATATAAATATATGTCGTTTTTCTATGAAAAACCAAGTAGTTTACTAGATTACTTATCGACTGGTGGAATTGTTTTATATGACGAAATTGCCAGAATTCAAGAAAGCGCGGATAGTTTAGATAAGGAAGAAGCAGAGTGGCTTGTTGAATTATTAGCAGAAGGAAAAGTAGTACAGGATATTACGTTTTCCCATTCTTTTTCAAAGTTGTTGCAAAATAAATCAACGTTCGTCATTTATTTATCGTTATTTTTACGTCATGTTGCACATACACACCCAGAAAATCTTGTGAATTTCTCTTCTAAGTCGATGCAGCATTTTCATGGTCAAATGCATTTGTTAAAAAGTGAAGTAGATCGGTGGAAAAAATCAAATTATGCGATTCTCGTACTTGGACCTAATTCGGATCGTTTAGAGAAATTATCTACAACTTTAACAGATTATGGATTAGATATGCGAATCATCTCAGCAGATTCTTCTTTTGCACATGGCCAAATTCAGTTGGTAGAGGGAGATTTACAATCTGGTTTTGAACTTCCAATGCAAAAGTTAGCTGTTATTACAGAAGAAGAACTATTTAAGAAAAAAGCTAAAAAACCTCAAAAACGACAAAAGCTATCGAATGCAGAACGAATTAAAACGTATTCGGAATTAAATGTCGGGGACCACGTTGTTCACGTGAATCATGGTATAGGTAAGTATTTAGGTATTGAAACACTTGTCATAAACGGCATTCATAAAGATTACATGCATCTTAAGTATCAAGGTACAGATAAGTTGTATGTACCAGTTGAGCAAATTGACCAAGTCCAGAAATTTGTAGGATCAGAAGGAAAAGAGCCGAAAGTTTATAAACTAGGTGGTAACGATTGGAAAAAAGTAAAGAAAAAAGTTGAGTCTTCTGTACAAGATATTGCAGATGATTTAATTAAACTGTATGCCGAAAGAGAAGCTAGTATTGGATTTGCTTTTTCACCGGATAGCGAACAACAGCGTGAATTTGAAGAAAGCTTTGCATATAAAGAAACAGACGACCAAATGCGTTCCATTATTGAAATCAAAAAAGACATGGAAAATGAACGACCGATGGACCGCTTATTATGTGGTGACGTTGGATACGGGAAAACGGAAGTTGCTATTCGCGCTGCGTTTAAAGCAATTATTGATGAAAAACAGGTGGCAATCTTAGTGCCAACGACTATTCTTGCCCAACAACATTATGAAACAATCCGTGAACGCTTCCAAGACCATGCGATTAATATTGGATTATTAAGCCGATTCCGTTCCCGAAAACAACAAACGGAAACGATGAAAGGCCTAGAACGAGGCACGATAGATATCGTAGTAGGAACACACCGATTATTATCAAAAGACATTAAGTATAAAGACCTAGGCTTGTTAATTGTAGATGAAGAACAGCGCTTTGGTGTGATGCATAAAGAAAAGATAAAAAAAATGAAGGCTAATATTGATGTATTAACCTTAACGGCAACACCAATTCCGAGAACATTGCATATGTCTATGCTTGGAGTGCGTGATTTATCTGTTATTGAAACACCACCAGAAAACCGCTTCCCAGTTCAAACATATGTAATGGAGTATAACGGCTCTTTAGTTAAAGAATCGATAGAACGTGAACTTGCTCGTGATGGCCAAGTGTATTTTCTCTACAATCGAGTAGAAGACATTGAGAGAAAAGCAGAAGAAATATCGATGCTTGTACCTGAAGCGCGCGTTATTGCGGCTCACGGCAGGATGACCGAAAATGAATTAGAATCGGTTATGTTGCAGTTTTTAGAAGGAGAAGCGGATGTATTAGTAAGTACAACTATTATTGAAACAGGCGTAGACATTCCAAATGTAAATACATTAATCGTTTTCGATGCAGATCGAATGGGTCTTTCCCAATTGTATCAGTTGCGTGGAAGAGTAGGGCGCTCGAACCGTGTTGCATATGCCTACTTTACCTATCGTAAAGATAAAGTATTAACAGAAGTTGCAGAAAAAAGATTACAAGCGATTAAAGAATTTACGGAGCTTGGATCAGGATTTAAAATTGCCATGCGAGATTTGTCCATTCGAGGCGCAGGAAACTTATTAGGATCTCAGCAACACGGATTTATTGATTCAGTTGGTTTTGACTTGTACTCTCAAATGTTAAAAGAAGCAATTGACCAACGGAAAGGCATAGACACAGCGGATACTAGACGCCATATAGAAATAGATGTAGAAGTCGATGCTTACTTACCTGATAAATATATTTCCGATAGTCGTCAAAAAATTGATATGTATAAAAGATTCCGAGGGGTAAACTCAGTAGAAGATGTGGCTGAGTTAAAAGAAGAGTTAGTGGACCGCTTCGGTGACTATCCGGATGAAGTGGCATATTTACTTGCGATCGCTGAAATAAAAATGATTGGTCTAGCTGAACAGGTAGAGCAAGTGAAGCAAATAAAAGACGATGTTCATATTCTTTTCTCAGAAGAAGTGTCCACACAATTAAATCCATTCATTCGTGAAATCGTCGCTTTAATGGACAAATTTGGTAGAGGTGTTAATCCGAGTTCTGATGGAGCAAAATTTAAAATCGTTATCCAAATAAAAGGGAAAACAACCGGTGAATGGCTTTCTATTGTAAGAGGGTTGCTTGAAGGGGTTGCAAACATTAAGCGTAGGAAAGTTAGTGTTTCTTAAGATAAAAATGTTTAAGTATGTCTAATATTGTCTATATAAATACTGGGGGATTTTACAATTAGAAAAAAACTTTTCCAACATGTATATAAACATTTACTTGTAAGATACTAACTTCAAACAAAGGTGAATTCTTCAATAAAAGGGCAAGTTGATCAATTCCACCAAATTTTACTCATCTCTTTTTATCATCAGATGAAGGAGGCAACCGAAGACAAATGAAAGCAACTGGTATTGTTCGACGTATTGATGATTTAGGTAGGGTTGTAATTCCAAAAGAAATTAGAAGAACATTGCGAATCCGTGAGGGAGACCCTCTTGAAATTTTTGTGGATCGTGATGGCGAAGTAATCTTGAAGAAGTACTCACCAATTAGTGAATTAGGTGATTTTGCTAAAGAGTACGCTGAAGCATTGTACGATAGTTTAGGACAACCTGTTCTAATCTGTGATCGTGATACTTTTATAGCAGTAGCTGGTAGCTCAAAAAAGGAATATTTAAATAAAAGTGTCAGTGACATCATCGAACGTGCTATGGAAGAAAGAAGTTCAATTATAAAAACAGATGAACAGCAAGCAGCAATAGTAGATGGACATGTTGAGACGATTGCATCTTACACAATTGGCCCAATTGTTGCAAATGGAGATCCTATCGGTGCAGTAGTGATTATGTCAAAAGACAAATCACTTGGCGAGGTAGAGCAAAAAGCAGTCGAAACAGCAGCAGGATTTTTAGCAAGGCAAATGGAATCATAGAAATAAAAGCAAAAAAAGATAGCATCCGGTAACCAATAGCCGTGTTGCTATCTTTTTTTGTGGCGAGAAAGTGTTTGGAAATCAACAGAAACCTTTAACACAGCCACAATATTATATCTGCCGAAAAAAATTTATATAAGACTCCACATTTTTCTTAGCCTATAAATATGTAACTTACCTGCTCTTATCTAGGAATGATATAATGAATAAATTGTAAGCTATAAACATCAAGGTTAGGCGGGGAATTTATGGGGAGCATTCAATCCCAGAACGATTTAAAAAATGCATGGCGAGGAGCCATGATTCTAACTGTAGCGGGAATAATAACGAAAATATTAAGTGCCGGTTACCGTATTCCTTTTCAAAATATTGTCGGCGATGTAGGATTTTATATATACCAGCAAGTCTATCCTTTTTATGGAGTCGCCTTAATTCTTTCTATATATGGATTTCCAGTAGTCATCTCTAAATTAGTTGCAGAACAACCTTTAGCAGAAAGAAGAGCAGCCATACATAAAATAATGAATGTATCCTTTATTTTGCTCTCTTTCTTAGGTCTCCTATTGTTTATTAGCCTATACGTTGGGGCACGTGAAATAGCTATCCTAATGGGAGATGTTAGACTAACATCCATCATAAAAGTTACATCCTTTACTTTTTTAATTTTACCGATTGTATCAACGTTACGAGGTGCTTTTCAAGGCGAAAACAATATGACACCTACCGCCGTTTCACAAGTGTCAGAACAGTTTTTTCGGGTGTTGTTTATTATTGGTGCTTCATATTTCTTACTAGTAAAAGGTGAGAGTTTGTATACTATCGGAGCGGGGGCAATGCTCGGATCTGTAGTAGGTGGAATCGTCGCACTGGTTCTTCTGTTATTTTTATGGAGAAAATATAAAAGGAACGAAGAAGGGAAAGAGAAAACGACTCTTACAACGCTAGAAATAAGCAAAGTATTATTCATACAAGGGTTTACCATTTGTATTAGTAGTTTGTTGTTAATATTGCTACAAATGATAGATGCATTTACGATATATGCCATACTCATTCAAACAGGAATCGAAGAAGAGCTGGCGAAACAGTTAAAAGGAAGTTACGACAGAGGGCAACCACTTATCCAGTTAGGTACTGTCGTAGCGACAGCTTTCTCGTTATCACTTGTTCCTTTAATTACCATCGCTAAAGGGAAAAACGATCAACAACTGATAAAGGATAAAGTATCTTTATCTATACGTGTATCCATACTTATTGGCTTAGGTGCCTCTTTTGGTTTAGCGTTGTTAATTGGTCCAATTAACACGATGCTGTTTAAAAATAGCTTTAGTTCGGATGTTTTATTCGTCTTAAGCTTTTCTATCCTTTTTAGCAGTATAGCTCTAACAGCAGCGGCTATTTTACATGGTTTGAACAAACCACTGTTACCAGCAGGTTTTGTATTAATAGGGGTAGGGGCGAAATGGATAATGAATGTAGGGCTTGTTCCAGTCTACGGAACGCTAGGGGCTGCGTTTAGTACGGTTTTGGCCTTGGCGGTTGTTGCCTTCTTATTAATAATGTCGGTTAAAAAGAGGACAGGTGTAGCGATTTGGAACACCTCACATGTTTATACTTTAGGAAAAGCCGTTATACTAATGACTATTCTATTAACGGCTTACATGCAAGTAACAAGCCTCCTACAATGGGATGGTAGACTTAGTGCAACCATTATTGCATTTATCGGTGTATTCCTTGGTGGAGCAATATATTTAGTTACCATACTAAGAAGTTCATTTTTCCAGGAAAAAGAACTATCACTACTACCACTAGGAAACAAAATAACATTCTTGTTAAAAAAATAAAGAGGGTGTCATAAATGAAACAAATTACAGTCATTGGACTAGGTGCAGGAGACTTAGAACAGCTCCCACTCGGAATATATAAGATATTAAAAGCAAGCACACGACTATTTTTAAGAACAAAGGATCACCCTGTTGTACGTACCTTAGAAGAAGAAGGTATTACTTATGAATCATTTGATTCTATTTACGAAATGCATGACTCTTTTGAAAAAGTTTACGATAACATTGTAAACTTATTACTAGATCTAAGCGCTCAAGGACCGCTTATCTATGCTGTACCAGGACATCCACTTGTAGCAGAAAAAACAGTTCAACTACTCCTAGAATTAGAAAGGAATGGAAGAGTTGAACTAGAAATAAAAGGCGGACAAAGCTTTTTGGATCCATTATTTACTGCTGTCGGTCTGGATCCAATAGATGGATTTCAGTTATTAGATGGAACTAGTTTATTAAAAGAAGAAATTCAACCAACACAAGCTTTAATTATCGGACAAGTGTACGATGCATTTATTGCTTCAGAGGTAAAGTTAACACTAATGGAGATCTATCCAGATGACTTTGAAGTAAAGCTTGTTACTGCAGCTGGAACGAAAGAAGAAGCGGTACAATCTGTGCCTCTTTATGAATTAGATAGAGTAACATCTTTAAATAATTTAACAAGCGTTTATGTACCAAGGGTGGAAGATGAAAAGATTCTTTATAAACAATTCTCTTCTTTCCGTCAGACAATAGCTACATTAAGAGGTCCAAATGGCTGTCCTTGGGACCAAAAACAAACACATGAATCATTAAAGCGCTATCTAATTGAAGAAACATATGAGTTGTTAGATGCTATTAACAATGAAGATGTCGATGGTATGATGGAGGAACTAGGCGACGTACTTTTACAAGTACTGTTACATGCTCAAATCGGAGAAGATGAAGGGTACTTCAGTATCGATGATGTAATTGAAACCATTAATGAAAAGATGGTAAGGCGCCATCCGCATGTTTTTGGAGATATTACTGTTGAAAATGACGAAGAGGTCGTTTCTAATTGGGAAGAAATAAAAAAAGTAGAAAAGGCAGAAAGACAAGATGAGTCACTATTAGATAGTGTTGCAAGAAGCTTACCCGCTTTATCTAGAGCACTACATTTACAAAAGAAAGCGGGAAAAGTTGGCTTTGATTGGCAGGACGATGCCCCAATGTGGGCGAAGATAAAAGAGGAGATCTTAGAGCTTAAAGAAGAGCTGAAGAATAATAGTGATGAGAAATTAGTGATGGTAGAGTTTGGAGATTTACTATTTGCATTTGTAAATATTGCAAGGTTTTATGCTATTGAGCCAGAAGATGCATTACATGCAACAAACGAAAAATTTTACAAAAGGTTTTGTTATATAGAAGATAAGGTAAGAAATAAAGGAAAAGTAATGACAGATTTATCATTAGAAGAGCTAGATGCAATTTGGGAAGAAGCAAAAAGAGAAGGCTTGTAAGGGGGAATATTAAATGAGATTAGATAAATTTTTAAAAGTTTCAAGGATTATTAAAAGAAGGACACTAGCAAAAGAAGTAGCGGAAAAAGGAAGAATCTACATTAATGGAAATCAAGCGAAAGCTAGTAGTTCCGTTAAAGGTGGAGATGAATTAACGATCCATTTTGGCCAAAAAGTTGTAACCGCAAGGATCGAAACTATTAAAGAAAATGCCAAGAAAGAAGAAGCTTCCATGATGTATACAATTCTAAAAGAAGAGCGAGTTAGTTTAGACGAACAACAATTGTAAGGGCTTGTTCTAAATATTTATCCCTCTCATATATATGTACTATAAATGTTTAATAGTGAGGGATGAATATGAACCAATATTATGAAGCGAATAACGCAAACAAAAGTGTTCAAGAACAAGACATCATTATGCGCAGTAGAAGACTTCTAGATATTACAGGTGTTAAGCAAGTAGAAAGCTTTGATAACGAAGAATTTTTACTTGAAACAGTTATGGGCTTTTTAGCGGTGAGAGGTCAAAATTTACAGATGAAAAATTTAGATGTAGATAAAGGGGTAGTTTCCATTAAAGGAAAAATTATGGAGATTATTTACTTAGACGATGCTCACGCGGAGAAAGCTAAAGGATTCTTTAGTAAGTTGTTCAAATGAGTTTAACGGTTCAATTTTATACGATGATCGCGATGATTGGTGTCGGTGTTTGGCTTGGAATAGCCATTGATACTTACAACCGATTTTTAAAGCGGGAAAATAGAGCCAAATGGATTGTTTTTGCTAACGACATTTTATTTTGGCTCTTGCAAGGTTTAGTTGCCTTTTATGTTTTGTTGCTAGTCAACGAAGGAGAATTGAGATTTTATATATTAATTGCCTTAGTTTGTGGATTTGCAGCCTATCAAGCTTTATTGAAATACGTATATTTAAGCTTATTAGAGACGGTTATCCAGATTACAATAGCTATCTACCAATTCATATACAAGCTAGTTATGACAGTAATAGTTAAGCCAATAAAATGGATCGTACAAGCTATAATAGCCACTTTACTATTCCTTTTGCACGTACTGTATTCTATTGGGAAGTTTTTAGTAAAATTTATCTGGAAAACTTTCATCCTATTGACTCTTCCAATAAAATGGCTTTTCGTGTTAATATGGAAGTTGTTACCGAGAAAAATGACAGATTTTCTACTAAAAACGAGAAAACAATTTGCAGGATATTTAGTTCGTGGAAAGAACTTTTTAATAAAGCTAGTAAAACATGCAAAGAAGATTTGGAAGCGCTAGGAAGGAGCTGAGGATACATGAGCGCGACTAACAAAGAAAAGGTTACTAGATTTCAATCAACCTACTCACAAGAAAAAGAAGAACAACAACGAAAACAAGCTAAAAAGCGAAAAGGGCTAATGATGAGACTAGCATTTTTTTTCGCAGTCGTGCTAATGACTACAGGCTTCTTGGGGAAATCTTATTTAGATCAGCGTGTCTTACTCAATGAAAAGTTAGAGCAAAAAGTCGCGTTGCAAAAAGAGTTAGCCCAACTAGAAAAAGAACAACAATTTTTAGAAGAAGAAATTGTAAAACTAAATGATGACGAGTATATCGCAAAAATTTTGCGACGAGATTATTTTATGTCAGAAGAGGGCGAAATCATCTTTAGAGTCACAGAAGATTCAACAGATGGGTCTTCGTCTTATTGACACATTAAAATTAGTCTAGTTATAATGTAGTATAAGAGTCTTATTTTTTATGATTTTAAGGAGGAGCATTTTTTTTATGTCAATCGAAGTAGGCAGCAAGTTACAAGGTAAAGTAACAGGAATAACTAATTTTGGGGCGTTTGTGGAGCTGCCAGGTGGTATCACTGGTCTTGTTCACATTAGTGAAGTCGCAGATAATTATGTAAAAGATATTAATGAACACCTTAAAGTAGGCGATGAGGTGAAAGTAAAAGTCATTAATGTCGAAAAAGACGGCAAGATCGGCTTATCCATTAAAAAGGCAAGCGATACGTACCGTGAACCAGAAAAGCGCTCTCACCAACCGCGCCCGAAAAAACGCGAAGAAGTTCGTCCTAAAGAGAATTTCGAACAAAAAATGGCACGATTCCTTAAGGATAGCGAAGATCGTCTTACTACTTTAAAGCGCAGCACAGAATCTAAACGTGGTGGCCGCGGAGCAAGAAGAGGGTAACTTGCTGCTGAACTAACTATATATAGCAAGAATTTCTGAACGTACTCATTCATTGGGTGCGTTTTTTGTTTTATGGGATAAATAATATGACAACAAAAAACCCCCTCAAAGATAGAGGGGGTTTTACATTATATTATGACCCATACGGGATTCGAACCCGTGTTACCGCCGTGAAAGGGCGGTGTCTTAACCGCTTGACCAATGGGCCTAAAAATTATGGTAGCGGCGGAGGGAGTCGAACCCACGACCTCACGGGTATGAACCGTACGCTCTAGCCAGCTGAGCTACACCGCCATAATCATTAAGCATGTCATTTTTAAAAAGATTTATTAGACACAAGAAATATAGTACTAAGATATTAAGTATATGTCAACAGAAAATAAAAATGTTAGAAAATTTTATACAATTTATCTGTATTTGCGTATGTATTTTACATAAATACCTCTAAAAATTTACCAATTCCCCACCTATTCTGCCACCTTTTCCGTGAAATACAAGAATTAAGTCGAACGTTTTATGTTTATCTCTTTGTTTGTTTGACAAAACTTTTTAAAATCGGCTTGTATAATGAACACAATGATTATAACGGGAGTGGATGAATGTGGAAAGGATCGAAAGGAATATACCAGAGCCGACATCGGAAGTGCAATTTGAAAAAGCTCAAAAGAAACTATCTTTATTCTCTAAAAAGATAAGATCCATGTTCATGTCGGTATTTCTTCATCAAGGTTTTTTACTTATATTTATTGGTTTTCTTTTAGGACGAGCTTTAATACTTGGAGAACTAACACCTTTTGCCTTACCGTTTTTCGCAGCGGTCTACTTATTAAAGGCTAAACGGGCAGGCCTTACTTTCTTGGCACTTATAATAGGTGCTCTAACTGTATCAGGTGTAACTGCCATATATATTACAGTTGGAATGTTTCTGTTTATGCTGACATTCAAGTTAGTTCGCAAGCTCGGGTACGATACGTTAAAGTTCCTGCCATTTCTTGTATTTGGTTCTGTGTTTTTAGCTAAAACCGCGATACTATATGTTTCGTCTAACATACTCCTATACGATTGGATGATGATAGGGGTGGAAGCTGGGCTAGGTTTTATTTTAACAATGATCTTCTTACAAAGTATTCCTTTGCTTACGATGAAAAAGAAAAAACAAACTTTTAAAACAGAGGAAATCATTTGTTTAATTATCTTACTAGCATCTGTACTAACGGGAACGATAGGTTGGACTTACTATGATATGTCGATGGAACATGTTTTTTCTAGATATTTAGTTTTAATGTTTGCGTTTGTAGCAGGTGCCACAGTAGGTGCCACGGTTGGGGTTGTTACAGGATTAATATTAAGTTTAGCGACAGTTACTAGTTTGTATCAAATGAGTTTACTGGCTTTTGCAGGTTTATTAGGAGGTCTATTAAAAGAGGGGAGAAAGCTTGGAGTATCTGTCGGGTTGCTGCTAGGGACTTTGTTAATTGGTATTTATGGAGACGGGTATCAGCATTTATTACCTACATTGATGGAATCTTTAATGGCTATTACTTTATTTTTATTAACTCCACAAAGAGCTATATCATCATTAGCAAAACATATACCTGGTACAGCAGAACATACGCAAGAGCAACAACAATATATGAGAAAAATTCGTGATGTTACCGCTAACAGAGTGGAACAATTCTCTCACGTGTTTGAAGCTCTATCTAGCAGTTTCTCCAAGCTTCATGCTGACCAAGACACAGAAGAAAGAGGAAAAGATTTATTCTTAAGTAACGTAACAGAAAAAACATGCCAAAATTGCTTTAAAAAAGAACAATGTTGGTCGAAAAATTTCGATACAACCTATCAACATATGTCTAATTTGATGGACGCTATGGAAGATGGTTCGCTTATCACGAACATAAAGCTTCAAAGAGAATTTGAAAAACATTGTTCCAAATCAGATAAAGTGAAGCAAGCTATATCGCAAGAACTCCTGCACTTTCAAGCTAGTGAAAAATTAAAAAGACAACTTAAAGAAAGTAGAAGACTTGTAGCTGACCAATTGTTGGGTGTTTCACAAGTTATGGATGACTTTGCCAAAGAAATTCAAAGAGAGCGTGAAAATCATTATGCACAAGAAGAGCAAATACTAGAAGCACTGCAAGCTTTTGGAATCGAAATTGAACATGTAGAAATATATTGTCTTGAACAAGGAAACGTTGATATAGAAATGACCATTCCTTATTGTTCAGAAACAGGTGAAGCAGAAAAATTAATTGCCCCTATGTTATCCGATATTTTACAAGAAAATATTATGGTGAAAAAAGAAGACTCTAGTCCATACAGTGAAGGTTACTCCCACGTTTCATTTGGTTCGGCGAAAGCGTTTGTCATAGATACAGGTGTTGCTCATGCTGCAAAAGGGGGAGGGTTCATCTCAGGGGATAGTTATTCTACGATAGAGTTAGGATTAGGGAAATATGCGATAGCAATTAGTGATGGAATGGGGAATGGAGAGCGGGCTCATTTTGAGAGCAATGAAACATTAAAGTTATTACAAAAAATATTACAGTCTGGTATAGAGGAAAAGGTTGCTATTAAAAGTGTAAACTCTGTATTGACGTTACGAACGACAGACGAAATATTTACAACGCTAGACTTAGCAATGATAGATTTACAAGATGGCTCTGCCAAGTTTTTAAAAGTTGGTTCTACACCAAGTTTTATAAAACGAGGGGATCGTGTCATTAAGGTGGAAGCAAGCAATTTACCAATGGGGATTATTCAAGAGTTTGATGTTGATGTAGTTAGTGAACAATTAAAAGCTGGTGACCTTCTAATCATGATGAGTGATGGCATTTTTGAAGGGCCTAAGCATGTGGAAAACTACGAAATGTGGATGAAGCGAAAAATAAGTGAGATTCAAAGTGTTAACCCTCAAGAGATAGCAGATGTACTGATGGAGGAAGTAATTAGAACCCGATCTGGCCAAATCCAAGATGACATGACAGTTATTGTTGCAAAGGTAAATCGAAACACACCTAAATGGGCGGCAATTCCAGCCTATCACTATATAACAAAATCAGAAGGAGTAAAAGTAGCCTTTTAAAAGAAAGCTATATTATAGAATGTTGTTGTCTTTAGTTAATTACGGTTGATTTCCGCAGAAATCAACAGCGGTATTTAACGCAATTAAAAGAAAAAATCTAGTAAAATACGTATAAAAATCTATTCATTCGACCAAGATGCTAATGGATTACTAGCATTGGGAGGGGATAGAAGATGTATAAAGGAACGTTAAAGCAAATTTTACTAATTACAGATGGTTGTTCTAACTCAGGAGAAGATCCAATAGCGATGGCAGCCTTAGCAAGAGAGCACGGTATGACAGTTAATGTTATTGGTGTAATGGATAAGGACATCATTGATGATAAAGGTATGCGAGAAATCGAGAATATTGCGTTATCAGGTGGTGGGGTTAGTCAAGTTGTGTATGCCACCCAGCTATCCCATACGGTTCAAATGGTAACACGAAAAGCGATGACACAAACATTACAAGGAGTTATCAATAAAGAATTACAACAAATCCTAGGTTCGAAATCTTCTATGGAAGACTTGCCGCCCGAAAAACGTGGAGAGGTTATGGAAGTGGTAGACGAGTTAGGAGAAACAGTCTCTTTAGAAGTATTAATATTAGTCGATACAAGTGCGAGTATGAAAATGAAGCTCCCGACAGTAAAAGAAGCATTGTTTGATTTGTCTCTTAGTTTAAATGCGAGAATGGGAAATAATAGTTTCGCGGTGTTTGTTTTCCCAGGAAAGCGTCAAGAAGTAGAGAATATACTAGATTGGACACCAAAATTAGAGTCCTTGTCTACCATATTTCCTAAGTTAACAACAGGCGGAATTACTCCAACGGGACCAGCCATTAGAGAAGCAATCTCACACTTTAGTAAAAATCGTTCCTCAAGGAGATTCATAGAAGATGATGAACAATACTTTGAAGAATCCGGATATTAATTTATCAAGGGGAGATATAGTTTTCGGAAAGTGGCATAAACATCATTATACGATTATCGACACACTTGGATATGGCGCCAATGGGTATGTGTACTTAGCGCTTGATAAAAATGCTAAGCATGTTGCCCTTAAACTAAGTGATAATAGTTTATCTATTACATCTGAAGTGAATGTATTAAAACACTTTTCCAAGGTCCAAGGGTTTGCCCTGGGGCCTTCTTTAATAGATGTCGATGATTGGGAAAAAACGAAAGGAAAGCAACCTATTTCATTTTATGTAATGGAATATTTAAAGGGGGAAAATTTTCTAGCGTTTGTTTCCCAAAGAGGAAACGAGTGGATTGGAGTACTAATTCTCCAGCTACTAACAGATTTAGAAGTTTTACATAATGAGGGATGGGTATTTGGTGATTTAAAGCCGGATAATTTAATTGTATCAAATGCTCCAGCTAAAGTTAGAATGTTAGATGTTGGGGGTACTACAATAAAAGGTAGAGCGATTAAAGAGTTCACGGAGTTTTTTGACAGAGGATATTGGGGCTTAGGTTCAAGAAAAGCAGAGCCAACGTACGATCTTTTTTCTGTCGCAATGATTATGGTTAACGCTTGTTATCCAAGGAGATTTCAAAAAGATGGTACAGGAATGAAACAACTAAAAAACGCCATACTTCGTCATCCTTGGTTAAGTAAACATCAACGCGTAGTAACCCGTGCTCTAGAGGGAAAGTATTCGACCGCAAAAGAGATGAAACTAGATTTAACAAAGTCATTAAGCAAAACGATTAGTAGTGATAAAACCCCTGTATCTGCCGATAGCGGGTCAAATAGATCAGCCAGTAGAATGGCAAGAAAGCAATCAAACCAGAAAAGAAGAGGAAAAAGGTATAAAGGTATAGTAGAAACGCTTGTGCTAGCATCCATTGTTTTTCTCGTTTACTTTATTTATGTATACGGTAATCTTCTATAATTGTATCCATTTCATAATTACTGATCGTTTAGCCAAAAACGGATGTTCTGTTTATTATAATAAAATAACGTTTGACATTAAACATTAATTATTTTAAAGAATAGGTTTAATATTCGTTTTTCGTTTAGTAATTGTATATTATGAAACTTACTCAGTTGGTTATTCGTAAATCCATCTCATAAAATCGGTTCGTTAAATTAAATACGAATAATTTTATTTAACAAAGAAAATAATCTTTGTTTATAAAGATGTTTCCAATACAGAAGAAATGTAAATATTCGTTTTTCGTATAGTAGTCATATACTATATAATGGACTCAATGCGCTTCTTTTTTGCAGGACCTTTATCTCCAGTGGTACGATAGAAGTAGATTAAAAATGGCTAGCGATAGGAAGAGCGATAAATGAAGCGAAAAGTATTGCAATTCATTAACAAGCACCAATTGATTGAAGATAATTCTACCATCGTAGTTGGAGTAAGTGGGGGACCGGATTCCGTTTGTTTGCTTCACCTTTTATTAGGATTACAAGAGGAAAGAAAAATAAAAATTGTAGTAACCCATGTGGACCATATGTTTCGTGGTAAAGAATCAGAAGATGATATGGAGTTTGTGAAAAAGCTATGTAGCAAACTAAATGTCCTAGTTGAAACGAAACAAATAGATGTATCTGCATATAAACAAAAAAACAAAGTAAGTGCTCAAGTTGCAGCGAGAGATTGTCGTTATTCCTTTTTTAAAGAAGTGATGTTAAAGCATAATGCAACCTCACTTGCTCTTGGTCAACACGGTGATGATCAAGTGGAGACGATCTTAATGAAAATAAGCCGTGGTTCTTCTATTCCGGGTTACGCCGGAATTTTGCCTAAACGGGCCTTTGAGTTAGGGTATGTCATTCGCCCATTGCTATCCGTTGGAAAAGAAGAAGTGTATCGTTATTTGCAAGAGAATGGTATAGAATATAGAACAGACCCTAGCAATGAGAAAACTGTTTATACAAGAAATAAAATTAGGCACGGGGTTATTCCAGCATTAAGAGAACTGTATCCAGGTCTACATGAAAAATTTCAGCTATTTAGCGAGCAAATGACAGAAGATAATATGTTATTAGAGGAATTAACTAAAAAGGAATTGAATAAAGTAGTGGAAAGTAAAAGGGAAGGTAATATGGTTATTCATAGAAATGCGTTGCTTTTATTGCCTAATCCTTTACAAAGAAGAGCTATTCAACTAATATTAAAATATCTCTATAATAACGAAGTTCCTCTAGCTCTATCCTCTATACATATTAAAGATTTGCAATCCATATTAGCTAGTGAGCAGCCTTCTGGTATATTGAATTTTCCAAACGGTTTAATCGTGGAGATTTCCTATAATAAATGTATCTTTTCATTTGAATCGGACAAAACGGTACAACCATACTGCATAGAAGTGGATGTTCCCGGAAAGACAATATTACCTACAAAAGATGAAATCATTTTCACAGTTTGGACACACTACAAAAGAGCAAGTACATACGAGCCAAATAGTGCAATTCTCGATTTATCAAAAGTGAAGCTGCCACTATATATTCGCACAAGGAAAAAAGGCGACCGAATAAAGCTAAAAGGAATGCAAGGTTCAAAAAAAGTTAAAAGCATCTTTATTGATAGTAAAATACCAATAAAGAAAAGGGAACACTGGCCAATTATTGTGGATGCGGAGGATAATCTATTATGGATTCCCTACTTAAAACGTTCATCGTTTGAAGCATCAGAAGAAACCAAGGGACCAGTTCTAGTTATTACAACTAAGTCGAGTTACAGTCTAGGAGGAAAATAACAAAATGAATCAAAATAACGACATCGAAAAAATTCTCTACAGCGAAGAAGAAATACAAGCAAAAGTAAGAGAGCTAGGGCAACAATTGACAGAAGAGTACCAAGATAGTTTTCCATTAGCAATTGGAGTTTTAAAAGGTGCAATGCCTTTCATGGCTGACCTTATTAAGAGAGTGGATACATATTTAGAAATAGACTTTATGGATGTTTCGAGTTATGGCAACTCTACTGTTTCTTCTGGAGAAGTAAAAATTTTAAAAGACCTGGATACATCTGTAGAAGGAAGAGACATATTAATTATTGAAGATATTATTGACAGTGGGTTAACATTAAGCTACTTAGTAGAACTTTTCCGTTATCGAAAAGCAAAATCCATTAAGATTGTTACACTTCTTGATAAACCAACAGGTCGTAAAGCAGCCATAAAAGCAGATTATGTAGGTTTTATCGTTCCAGATGAATTTGTAGTTGGATATGGATTAGACTACACACAAAAATATAGAAACTTACCATACATTGGTGTGTTAAAACCTGAAGTATACACAAAATAATAAACAAATAGCAGTCATTTCTTGAATTGGATTTATTTTCTATGATAATATTTTGTATAGTTTGTTTTTTGTGGGAGGAGGTAAGGAATGAGCAGAATATTTCGTAATACAATCTTTTATTTATTAATATTCTTAGTAGTTATCGGTGTGGTTAGTATTTTCAATAACCCTGGTACGAAAGAAGAGCCGATGACTCAAAATAAATTTATTCAGCATTTAGAGAATGACCAAGTGAAAAATTTCTCAATGCAACCAAAACGTTCTGTTTATGAAGTGAGAGGTACGTTAATTGGAGAAGATGGTAAACCGTTTATTGTAAACGTACTAAATGACCCAGGTGTTGTACAACGTATCAATGATTACTCACTTGCAAACCCTGGTGTAGAAATTAGTGTTGAGTTTGCAGAAGAGACAAGTGGTTGGGTGACCTTCTTCACCTCTATCATTCCGTTTGTAATCATCTTTATTTTATTCTTCTTCTTACTAAACCAAGCCCAAGGTGGCGGCGGTAGAGTGATGAACTTCGGTAAAAGTAAAGCGAAGTTATATAGTGAAGAAAAGAAAAAAGTGAAGTTTACAGACGTTGCTGGTGCAGATGAAGAAAAGCAAGAGTTAGTAGAAATTGTCGAGTTCTTAAAAGATCCTCGCAAGTTCTCTGAATTAGGCGCACGAATTCCAAAAGGTGTTTTATTAAATGGACCTCCGGGAACAGGTAAAACATTATTAGCTCGTGCAGTAGCTGGAGAGGCTGGAGTACCATTCTTCTCTATTAGTGGTTCTGACTTCGTAGAGATGTTCGTAGGGGTCGGTGCATCCCGTGTTCGTGATCTTTTCGAAAATGCTAAAAAGAATGCACCATGTATTATCTTCATTGATGAAATTGATGCAGTAGGTCGTCAACGTGGAGCAGGTTTAGGTGGAGGTCACGATGAGCGTGAGCAAACATTAAACCAATTACTAGTTGAGATGGATGGATTCGGAGCAAACGAAGGTATTATTATCGTAGCAGCAACTAACCGTCCTGACATACTAGACCCTGCATTATTACGTCCAGGTCGATTCGACCGTCAAATTACAGTAGACCGTCCTGATTTAAAAGGTCGTGAAGCAGTATTAGGTGTTCATGCTCGTAATAAGCCGTTAGACCCTAATATCAATTTGAAAACAATTGCAATGCGTACTCCAGGATTCTCTGGTGCGGATTTAGAAAACTTGTTAAACGAAGCAGCTCTTGTTGCGGCTCGTCATAGCAAGAAGCACATTGAAATGGAAGATTTGGATGAAGCGATCGACCGTGTCATTGCTGGACCTGCGAAAAAAGGTCGCGTTATTTCTGAAAAAGAGCGCAACATTGTTGCTTATCATGAAGCCGGTCATACGATCATTGGTGTCGTGTTAGATGAGGCTGATATGGTTCATAAAGTAACAATCGTACCTCGTGGTCAAGCTGGTGGATATGCTGTCATGTTACCAAGGGAAGACCGTTATTTTATGACAAAACCAGAGCTGCAAGCTAAGATTACAGGTCTCCTTGGTGGTCGTGTGGCGGAAGAAGTTACTTTTAATGAAGTGAGTACTGGCGCACACAATGACTTCCAACGTGCTACAGCTATTGCCCGTAAGATGGTTACAGAGTACGGAATGAGCGACAAACTTGGACCGCTTCAATTCGGTCAGGCTTCAGGTGGTCAAGTGTTCTTAGGTCGTGACATCCAAAACGAGCAAAACTACAGCGATCAAATCGCTTACGAAATTGATGTGGAAATTCAAACAATTATCAAAGATTGTTACGAGCGTGCTCGTAAGATCTTAACGGATAACCAAGATAAACTAGAGTTAATCGCCCAAACTTTATTAGAAGTGGAAACATTAGATGCAGAACAAATCAAACATCTAGTGGAAAAAGGAACATTACCACCACCTGTTGAAAAGGCTAAAGAAGAAGTGAAATCTTCTGAAGATGTAAAAGTCAACATTCACTCTAAAAAAGATGCTGAAGTAGCGAAAGAAGAAAAGAAAGAAGATAAATAACAAAAAAGATGCCATCACTGGCATCTTTTTTTGTATGGATAAACGTCAAAAAGGTATGAATTTCCTGAGAAATAATAGTTTTATACATTAAAACGAGATTCCAGTGGATTTACGTTTTATATGCAAATATAGTTGATTTCAGCTGCAGGTGTGAGACTCCTGCGACCGCCCGCGGAAAGCGAACACCTGCAGCTGAAATCAACATTTAACACCCTAAATAAATTTAAAATATATTTCTCTGTTCAATTTATAGGATGTACAGGGTAAAATAGTGTAATATGATGTTGCCAAGTAATATTCTTACGTTAAAGTGGGGGTTTATATGATATTTGTTTTAGATGTTGGAAATACGAATACTGTAATCGGGGTTTATAAAGGTGAAGAACTAAAACACCATTGGAGAATAGAAACTAGCCGTAACAAAACAGAAGACGAGTACGGTATGGTTATTAAAGCGTTGCTAGGTCATGTTGGCCTTACGTTTACCGATTTTGAAGGAATTATTATTTCTTCCGTCGTACCGCCTATCATGTTCTCTTTAGAAAGAATGTGTCATAAATACTTCAATCTAAAGCCTTTAGTAGTTGGGCCTGGCATAAAGACTGGTTTAAATATTAAATATGAGAACCCAAGAGAAGTAGGAGCGGACAGAATTGTAAATGCGGTTGCAGCTATCCATCTATATGGAAGTCCTTTAATTATTGTTGACTTTGGAACTGCTACAACGTATTGCTATATAAACGAAAATAAACAATATATGGGTGGTGCGATTGCTCCTGGCATAACTATTTCAACAGAAGCGTTATATTCTCGTGCAGCTAAACTACCGAGAATTGAAATTGCAAGACCAGATGGAATTGTCGGTAAAAATACCGTAAGTGCCATGCAAGCTGGAATATTGTATGGGTATGTGGGACAAGTAGAAGGAATTGTAGCTAGAATGAAAAGAGAAAGCAAAGTAGAAGCTAAAGTAATAGCTACTGGTGGATTAGCAACATTAATTTCAAAAGAATCAAACGTAATCGACCATGTCGATCCTTTTTTAACATTAAAAGGTTTACAGTTAATATACGAGAAAAACATGAAGGAAGCATATTAATAGGAAGGGGCAAAAAGATGTCAGACTATCTAGTAAAGGCATTGGCCTTTAACGGACAAGTACGTGCTTACGCAGCAAAAACAACCGAAACAATTTCTGAGGCACAACGTAAACATGGAACGTGGCCAACTGCCTCCGCAGCTTTAGGGAGAGCAATGACTGCTACTGTCATGATGGGTGCTATGTTAAAAGGAGAAAATAAACTAACAGTAAAGATAGATGGTGGTGGCCCAATCGGTATCATTTTAGTTGATAGTAACGCAAAAGGGCAAGTGCGTGGCTATGTAACAAACCCGCAAACACATTTTGATTTAAACCAGTTTGGAAAGTTAGATGTGGCAAGAGCCGTTGGTACGAATGGCACGCTTTCTGTTGTCAAAGATATTGGGATGAGAGAGCATTTTTCTGGCCAAACGGAACTCGTTTCTGGGGAACTTGGAGAAGACTTTACGTATTATTTAGTTTCTTCTGAGCAAGTACCTTCTGCTGTAGGTGTAGGGGTATTAGTTAACCCTGATAATACAATATTAGCTGCAGGAGGCTTTATTATTCAGTTACTACCAGGTACTGATGATGAAACGATTACGGAGATAGAGAAAAAAATTACAAACATGACACCTGTCTCTAAATTAATTGAAAAAGGTTTAAGCCCTGAAGGATTATTAGAAGAAATACTAGGAAAAGACAATGTCAAAGTATTAGAAAAGATGCCGGTGGAATTTAAGTGTAAATGTTCTAAGGAACGCTTTGAAAGTGCAATCATTTCACTCGGTAAAGAAGAAATAAAAGATATTATTGAAGAAGATGGACAAGCGGAAACAAGTTGTCATTTCTGTAATACTTCATATACTTTCAAGAAGCAAGAGTTGAATGATATGTTAGAGCAAGCGAAGGGGTAGGGTGACCTTAGTGCAAAAATTATCTAATATGAAAAAAGAAGCTTTATGGCTCCTTATTTTTGGACTAATTATAATAAATTGCTTAACTATCGCATTCTTAACAAAACCCTTTTCTTTTAACAAAACGTCCGAAGCAGTTGCAATAGCGACCAATTACAGTGAAGTAGTCGCTCTAGTCGGTGATAAGCCTATATCCAAAATGGACTTACTACTTCAATTAGAAAATAGATACGGGAATGAAGAGCTTGAAGATTTAATTAATAAAGAAGTAATAAATCAAATGGCTGATAAATACGATGTAACGATACCTAATTCCGTAATAAATCTCGAATGGAAGATGTACAAAACTATGACTGCCTCTCAACATAATACAAACTATTCAGAGGGTGCATTGAAAGAAGATTTTAAAACTAACGTGTTACTTGAAGAACTATTAGTTAAAGATGTACAGATCTCAGATGAAGCATTACGAGCTTATTATGAAGAGAATAAATTTTTGTTTCAGTTTAATGATAACTACCTACTGTCACATATTGTTCTAGATAGTAGAGAGGAAGCAGAAAGAGTGTTAGGTGAGTTAAATAATGGCTCTAGCTTCCAAGCTTTAGCGATGGAAGTATCCTTAGATGACTTTACTGCATATCAAGGTGGGAATATAGGCTTTATTAATACAGATGATACGTTATTTCCTAAAATGTATTTTCAACAAGCAGAAGCTCTCGAAGTTGGTCAATGGAGTGAAATCTTAGAGGTGAAAGAATCGTTTATGTGGGGGAACCCTAATAACAATTCAGGTCCGCAATACGTTATTTTATATTTGACTGATAAGTTGGATGCTTTTCACTATTCTTATGAAGAAGTAAAAGGTCATATTAGAAGAAAAGTTGCTTTAGAACAAATGCCACATGCCGTATCGGCAACGGTATTCTGGGATGAAGTTGGGGTTGAATGGAATACAGAAAACTAGTGTAATTATTTGACAATCCCTTCTATTCCGTTGTTTAATGATAATAAATCCGATAAGTATAGTGAGTATTTAAGGGGGAAGCGGAATGGTGAGAGTAGCAAATTCAATTGATGAGCTTGTTGGAAATACACCAATAGTAAAACTAAACCGTATTGTCGAAGAGGATATGGCGGAAGTTTATGTAAAGCTAGAATTTATGAACCCTGGAAGTAGTGTTAAAGACAGAATAGCTTTAGCGATGATTAATGCTGCTTTAGCTGAAGGTCTAATTAAAGAAGGAGATACAATCATTGAGCCTACAAGTGGAAATACTGGTATAGGACTCGCGATGATAGCTGCTGCAAAAGGATTAAAGACAATTTTAGTTATGCCAGAGACGATGAGTTTAGAACGCCGGAACCTTTTAAGAGCATACGGAGCAGAGTTAATCTTAACGCCTGGTCCTGAGGGTATGGGTGGCGCAATTAGAAAAGCAGAAGAAATAGCAAAAGAAAAAGATATATTCATGCCACAACAATTTAAAAATGAAGCAAATCCTGAGGTACACCGTAAAACAACAGGTTTAGAAATAGTGGAACAAATGGGAGACCAATTGGATGCCTTCATTTCTGGAATTGGTACAGGTGGAACAATTACGGGAGCTGGGGAAGTTCTGAAAAAGAACTATCCAAACATTAAAATTGTTGCAGTTGAACCTAATGATTCTCCAGTGCTTTCTGGCGGAAAGCCAGGTCCTCATAAAATACAAGGAATTGGCGCAGGTTTCATTCCGGAGATATTAAATACGAAGATTTATGATGAAGTAATAAAAGTACAAAATGAAGAAGCATTTGAATACGCAAGACTAACTGCAAAAAAAGAAGGTCTTCTTGGAGGAATATCCTCAGGAGCGGCTATCTATGCGGCGCTTCAAGTAGCGAAAAGATTAGGTAAAGGGAAAAAAGTACTTGCGATTATCCCGAGTAACGGCGAACGATATTTAAGCACACCTTTATATCAATTTGAAGAATAGGGCACATTAAAGAAAAACGGCATAGCTTGCTGCTTTTCTTTTTTTTACGACAAAATTCGGGTGGTGCCTGGCACTCTTTAGGCACTTTTTGAGTGACAGGTACTAATTCCTAAATGTACAATGTGAGTAAGTATGCAATTTAGGAGCGTGACAGCTTGTGAAAAAATTTCCAGTAGGAACGAAGTTGGCTTATGATCAAGAACAATTTTTTCAACAATATAAAAGTTTAGCCAAAGATAAACCGTATCATGTCATTTTAGAGAGCGGAAGAGGCGGTCGATACTGTATCGCTGGTTTAGACCCTATTGCAATCGTAAAAGGCAAAGGATCTACCCTACATATTCAGTATATGGATGGTAACAAAGAAGAAATATTAGGCAATCCTTTAGATAACATGAAAGTATGGATGCAACAACATGAAGGAGAGGCACTAGAGGGATATCCTAGCTTTAACGGTGGGGCAATTGGATATGTTTCTTATGATAGTGTGCGTTACATTGAGAACATACCCGTTCTAGCCGAAGATGACTTACATATTCCAGACTTGTATTTTTTATTGTTTGACGATGTTTTTATTTATGATAAAGAGTTAAAGGTGTTAAATATAATAGTACAAGGTAATAAAGGAGATACAACTATATTAAACGAAAGGTTAACTGAATATGTGAGTATGTGGAGCGAAAATGCAGATTCTGTTTCTTACCCTTTTGAAGGCCAAATACAAAGTGCTGAAAATATAAACAGAGAAGTGTCCTTTACAGAACATTCTTTCGTAAAAGCAGTTGAAAAGGTGCAAAACTATATTTCCAAAGGAGATGTTTTCCAAGTAAATTTATCTGTTCGACAAGCAGAAGCACTAAAAACGCACCCAATGGAGATTTATACGGAACTTCGAGAAGTAAACCCTTCACCTTACATGGGGTATTTGCAACTACCAGAATTTCAACTTATAAGTGCCTCACCTGAACTTTTAGTGAAAAGAGAAGGGACGGAAATTAGCACAAGACCAATTGCCGGGACACGTTCTAGAGGTAAAGATGAAAAGGAAGATATGGATCTTGCAAAAGAGTTAATAGAAAACGAAAAAGAGCGTGCGGAACATGTCATGTTAGTGGATTTAGAACGTAATGACCTTGGAAGGGTTGCCGAATTTGGTTCTGTTGAAGTGAATGAATTCATGGTAATAGAAAAATACTCCCATGTCATGCACATCGTATCCAACGTAAGAGGAACCTTGCAACAAGGTAAAGATGCATTTGACTTAATAAAAGCAACGTTTCCAGGTGGAACTATTACAGGTGCTCCAAAAATAAGAACAATGGAAATTATTGAAGAATTAGAGCCAGTTAGAAGGTCTGTCTACACAGGTTCACTAGGCTGGATTGGATACAATGGAGATATGGAATTAAACATTACTATCCGCACGATGCTCGCAAAGGACGGAAGAGCATACGTACAAGCGGGGGCTGGAATTGTTATTGATTCTGTACCGGAACGAGAATATAAAGAGTCTCTTAAAAAGGCTGCAGCTCTATGGAGAGCGAAAGAACTAAGTGAACAAGAGAAGAAATGAGAAATGAGGGAAGTATATGATATTAATGATAGATAACTACGATTCTTTTACGTATAACTTAGTTCAATATTTAGGAGAACTTGGGGAAGATTTATTAGTAAAAAGAAATGATGAAGTAACGATTGAAGATATAGAAGAGCTAAACCCGGAATTTTTAATGATATCACCTGGACCGTGCTCGCCTAATGAGGCTGGGATTAGTATGAAAGTTATTAAGCACTTCGCCGGGAAAATCCCAATCTTTGGCGTATGCTTAGGGCACCAGTCGATCGCACAAGTATTTGGAGGAGATGTTGTTCGGGCAGAAAGACTTATGCACGGAAAAACATCTGAAATGTTTCATACCGAAGAAACCATTTTTAAAGGGTTACCAAACCCATTCATCGCAACTAGGTATCATTCTTTAATTGTAAAAAAAGAAACGTTGCCTGCTTGTTTTGACATTACCGCTTGGACAAGTGAGGATGAGATTATGGCCATTCGCCATAAAGAGCTTCCGATTGAAGGGGTGCAATTTCATCCAGAGTCAATCATGACGAATGTCGGCAAAGAAATATTGCAGAATTTTATTGCCACATACAAAAGGAAAAATACACATGCGAGTGTTTAAAGACGGAGAGATATTATCGGTTGATAAAGCAACTGTTTCTGTTATGGATCACGGATTTATGTATGGAGTTGGCTTATTTGAGACGATAAAAGTAATACAAAATAACCCTATTTTATTAGAAGAACATCTCGTTAGACTAAAAGATAGTCTGGATAGTGTATTTGTTCAATGGGATTACTCTGAAAGCGAAGTAAGAGATGCTATAAAGAAAACATTAAGGGCAAATCAGTTAACGGATGCGGTCATTCGCTTAAATGTAACGGCGGGTGTAGCAGAGTGGGGGCTGCCTACGGAACATTATGAACAACCTAGTACTATTATTTATGCCCGGCCATTGCCTCCTATGACGCAGGAATCCAAAGAAGCTTGTATTCTTAAGATAAAACGAAATACTCCAGAAGGACCATTTAGATTAAAATCACACCATTACTTAAATAACCTTCTTGCAAAACGAGAATTGGTAAGTAGGCCTAGTAATACAGAGGGCATCTTCCTTACTGAGGAAGGGTATGTAGCAGAAGGTATTATCTCAAATATATTTTGGGTAAAGAATGGCAAAGTATTTACACCATGTATTTCCACGGGAATATTAAATGGGATAACGAGACAGTTGGTAATCCACCTATTAAAATTACTAAACATTGAAGTAGAAGAGGGGTTCTTCAAAAAAGAGTCACTATTAAATAGTGATGAAGTGTTTTTTACGAACTCTGTTCAAGATGTAACGCCTGTAAAAAAACTTGAATCAAAAATGTTTGATGCATCGAATTTTTCGATTGTTCAAAAACTACAAGGGATTTTAAAAGAATGTCCATCATCGATCGCTTACGTTAAAGATATAAAGGAGATTAAAATAGATGGCAACGCGTACAAAGTCATTATCTAATATAAAATGCCACTCCCATGAATTGTCGTTTAAAGAAAAAACGTTAATTATGGGAATCTTGAATGTCACTCCAGATTCATTCTCTGATGGAGGGCGTTATAATGAGATAGAAGCAGCAGTCCACCATGCTAAGCAACTAATAAAAGATGGTGCTCATATTATTGATGTTGGCGGTGAATCTACTCGACCGGGTGCAACTATTGTTTCAGAAGAGGAAGAGTTGAAAAGAGTCATCCCAATTATCGAAGCACTAGCAAAAGAAATAGATGTGCCTGTTTCTATTGATACGTACAAAGCTGAAGTGGCGAAAAAGGCGGTTGAAGCTGGAGCGAGTATCATAAATGATGTTTGGGGGGCAAAGGCCGATCCAAACATGGCCAAAGTAGCAGCGGAATTAAACGTGCCAATCATTTTAATGCACAATCGCGATAATAGCCAATATGATGATTTAATCTCTGACATGATAAGTGATTTATTTGAAAGCGTACAATTAGTAAAGGATGCTGGGGTTAAGGATGAGATGATTATTTTAGACCCTGGTATCGGTTTTGCTAAATCAATGGATGATAATTTGGCAGTAATGCGTGAATTGGACCGTTTTACTAGTCTCGGATACCCATTACTGTTAGGTACTTCTAGAAAACGATTTATAGGACATGTATTAGACCTTCCTGCTGATGCAAGAATGGAAGGAACAGGGGCAACGGTCTGTTTGGGTATAGAAAGAGGTTGTCACATCGTTCGAGTGCACGACGTAAAAGAAATAGCGAGAATGGCCAAAATGATGGATGCAATGTTAGAGAAAGGGGGAGATGACGATCGATAAAATTTTTGTAAGTGGAATGAAATTTTATGGATATCATGGAGTTTTTCCTGAAGAAACAAAATTAGGTCAAAGATTTAACGTAGACTTAGAAGTCGAACTAGATCTATCTAAAGCGGGCGAGTCAGACGATCTAACACAATCAGTCAATTATGGTGAGTTATATAATACGTGCAAAAAAGTAGTTGAGAACGAAACTTACAAACTTGTGGAATCTGTAGCAGAAAGAATTGCAGAGGAAATATTGACTAGTTATCATTTAGTAGAAAAATGTAAAGTAAAAGTGATTAAGCCAGACCCACCAATACCAGGACATTATAACTCTGTTGGTGTAGAAATATCACGAGGTAGATTATGAGAAATGTAGTTTATATTGCATTAGGCTCCAATATAGGGGAAAGGCACGAGACTTTAAAGAGTACGATCGAGCTCATTGATTCCCATCTAGACATAGAGTTATTGAAATGTTCTTCTATTTATGAAACGGAACCTGTAGGGTATGTAGAACAGCCTTCATTTTTAAACATGGTAATTAAAGTAAAAACAAACCTATCAGCAATTGATACATTAACATTTCTACAGCATGTAGAACATAATTTTGGAAGAAAAAGAGAAGAAAAGTGGGGTCCGAGGACTTTAGACCTTGACATTTTACTGTATAACCAAGAAAATATTGAAACGGATGTGCTTATTGTGCCACACCCTCGAATGTGGGAAAGGTCATTTGTTTTAGTACCTTTGATTGAAATAGCGGATGAACAAGATATCCCTAAATATATAGATAAAAAGACTTTACTTGAATTACAAGATAGAGAAGGGGTACAAGTATGGAAGCCGAAAAGTGGGGAAGACGAATTCGGGCATACCGAAAATTAAAAGGTTATACACAGGAAACGTTTGCGAAAAACCTAGGTGTATCTGTTTCTGTTTTAGGTGAAGTAGAACGAGGTAATCGAAACCCGTCAGAAGACTTCATTCTTTCCGTTGCGAAAGAGCTAAAAGTTACAATTGAAGAATTAACACCACCAGATTTAAGTTGAAAGGAGGGAACAAAATGTTGAAAATTGGCGATATTACAATGAAAAATCAAGTAGTTCTTGCACCGATGGCTGGAGTTTGTAATGCAGCATTCCGCTTGACGGTAAAAGAATTCGGAGCAGGTTTAGTTTGTGCAGAAATGGTAAGTGACAAAGCAATCCTTTATAAAAACGCTAAAACGATGGGAATGTTATATATCGATGAGCGTGAAAAGCCTTTAAGCTTACAAATATTCGGCGGTGAAAAGGATACACTAGTGGAAGCGGCCAAATTTGTAGATAAAAACACTACAGCTGATATTATTGATATAAATATGGGGTGCCCAGTACCTAAAATCACAAAATGTGATGCAGGTGCAAAATGGCTATTAGACCCTAAAAAAGTATATGAGATGGTAGCGGCAGTTGTTGATGCAGTAGACAAACCAGTAACAGTTAAAATGCGTACAGGTTGGGATGAGGAACATATATTTGCAATCGAAAATGCCCAAGCGATTGAACGTGCAGGAGGCCAAGCGGTAGCTGTCCACGGACGTACTCGTGCACAAATGTATGAAGGACATGCCGATTGGAACATCATTCGAGATGTAAAGCAAGCTGTAAACATCTCTGTTATTGGAAATGGCGACGTGCAAACACCTCAAGATGCAAAACGTATGATAGAAGAAACTGGTGTAGATGGTGTAATGATCGGTCGTGCCGCACTTGGTAACCCATGGATGATTTATCGTACGGTCAAATATTTAGAAACTGGCGAACTTCTTGGCGAACCATCGGTGCGTGAGAAAATGGACGTGTGTAAGTTACACATGGATCGCTTAGTTGACCTGAAAGGGGAAAATGTAGCGATTCGTGAAATGCGTAAACACGCGGCTTGGTACCTAAAAGGTATCCGAGGCAACGCAATAGTCCGAAATGCTATTAATGAAATGAACACAAGAGCGGAAATGGCTAGTTTATTAGATCAACTAGTTGAAGAAATGGAAGAGAAAGAAGCAGCTAATGCACAAGTAGTTTGACATCATAATTCGGCTATCCTATAATACCTCTAGATTTACTTGTAAAACTGCCAGTATTTTTACTGGCAGTTTTAGCTTTATTAATAAGTGGAAAAAATATATAGTAGTTAATAGAAGAAATCATTGAATTTACATAAAGGTAAAGAACCTATAAGTTTGGAGTTGAGGAAAATGAGTCATGAAGAATTAAATGACCAATTGCTTGTCCGCAGAGAGAAGCTTGCAAAGTTAAGAGAAATAGGAATGGATCCTTTCGGAGGGAAATTCGAACGTACAAACCAATCAAGTGAATTATTCGAGCAATACGGTGAGATTTCAAAAGAAGAGCTTTCTGAAAAGAATCTTTCCGTTACAATTGCTGGACGTATTATGACAAAGCGTGGCAAAGGTAAAGCTGGCTTCACACATATTCAAGATTTAACTGGTCAAATTCAACTTTATGTTCGTAAAGATGCTGTTGGCGATGAAGCGTATGAAATCTTTAACACAGCTGATATTGGAGATATCGTAGGGGTTACTGGTGAAGTCTTTAAAACAAATGTTGGAGAGCTTTCTATTAAAGCTACTTCATTTGAACTATTAACAAAGGCTCTTAGGCCTCTTCCTGAAAAGTACCACGGACTAAAAGATGTAGAACAAAGGTACCGTCAACGTTATCTAGATCTAATTACAAATCCAGAAAGTAAACAAACTTTTATTGCTCGCAGTAAAATCATTCAAGCGATGCGTCGTTATTTAGATGATCACGGTTATTTAGAAGTAGAAACTCCGATGATGCACTCTATCGCTGGTGGAGCATCAGCAAGACCGTTTGTGACACACCACAATACGCTAGATATGACTCTTTATATGCGTATAGCTATCGAGCTTCACTTAAAGCGACTAATTGTAGGTGGACTTGAAAAGGTATACGAAATTGGACGAGTATTCCGTAACGAGGGTGTTTCTACTAGGCACAATCCAGAATTCACGATGATTGAACTTTATGAAGCGTATGCAGACTATAAAGATATCATGAGCTTAACAGAAAACTTAGTTGCACATATTGCAAAAGAAGTAAATGGCAAGACGGTAGTGCAGTACGGTGAATATGAAGTAGACTTAACTCCTGAGTGGAAGAGGCTACACATGGTCGATGCAGTTAAAGAGGCCACAGGTGTAGACTTCTGGCAACAAATGAGTGATGAAGAAGCTCGTCAACATGCAAAAGACCACGGAGTAGATGTAACAGAACATATGCAATTTGGTCACATTTTAAATGAATTCTTTGAGCAAAAAGTAGAAGAAACACTGATTCAGCCTACTTTTATTTACGGACACCCAGTGGAGATTTCTCCTTTAGCTAAGAAAAATGCAGAAGACCCAAGATTTACAGACCGTTTCGAATTATTCATAGTAGGTCGTGAACATGCGAATGCATTTACAGAGCTTAACGATCCAATTGATCAAAAGGAACGTTTTGAAGCTCAATTAGTAGAGAAAGAACAAGGGAATGATGAAGCTCACGAAATGGATCACGACTTTATTGAAGCGTTAGAATACGGTATGCCACCAACAGGTGGACTAGGTATTGGGATTGACCGTCTAGTAATGTTATTAACAAACGCTCCATCTATCAGGGACGTATTATTATTCCCGCAGATGAGACATAAATAAAAAGAAAAAGCTGTTCCCTATAACAAGGGAGCGGCTTTTTTCTTTTTAAAGTATGTATAGAATTTAGATTTAGTTTTTAAGAGTTCGAAGGAACAAAATATTTAAAAATAACAATCTATTTTAAATAAGAAAGAAAGTGAAAAAAAGTATTGCATTAGTATTTGTATGATGATATATTAATATTCGTTGTCACAAAACGACACGAAAAAACAAAATTCAACAACGAAAAAGTAATTAAAAAAGTTGTTGACTTAGTTTGATGGGTTTGTTAAGATTATAAAGTCGCTCAAGAGCGGTGAATGAAAAAATCGTAAAAATGTTCTTTGAAAACTAAACAAAACAACAGCGTGTAAGTTAATCTTTAAGATTAACAACAAACAATTAATTGACATTAGTCAGCTAAACTATGAGCATAAGCTCAAACACTCTTCGGAGAGTTTGATCCTGGCTCAGGACGAACGCTGGCGGCGTGCCTAATACATGCAAGTCGAGCGAATCTGATAAAAGCTTGCTTTTTGAAGATTAGCGGCGGACGGGTGAGTACCACGTGGGCAACCTGCCTGTAAGACTGGGATAACTTCGGGAGACCGGAGCTAATACCGGATAATATAAAGAACCTCCTGGTTCTTTATTGAAAGATGGTTTCGGCTATCACTTACAGATGGGCCCGCGGCGCATTAGCTAGTTGGTGAGGTAACGGCTCACCAAGGCAACGATGCGTAGCCGACCTGAGAGGGTGATCGGCCACACTGGGACTGAGACACGGCCCAGACTCCTACGGGAGGCAGCAGTAGGGACTCTTCCACACTGGACGAAAGTCTGATGGAGCAACGCCGCGTGAGCGATGAAGGCCTTCGGGTCGTAAAGCTCTGTTGTTAGGGAAGAACAAGTACCGGAGTAACTGCCGGTACCTTGACGGTACCTAACCAGAAAGCCACGGCTAACTACGTGCCAGCAGCCGCGGTAATACGTAGGTGGCAAGCGTTGTCCGGAATTATTGGGCGTAAAGCGCGCGCAGGCGGTTTCTTAAGTCTGATGTGAAAGCCCACGGCTCAACCGTGGAGGGTCATTGGACACTGGGAAACTTGAGTGCAGAAGAGGAAAGTGGAATTCCACGTGTAGCGGTGAAATGCGTAGAGATGTGGAGGAACACCAGTGGCGAAGGCGACTTTCTGGTCTGTAACTGACGCTGAGGCGCGAAAGCCTGGGGAGCAAACAGGATTAGATACCCTGGTAGTCCACGCCGTAAACGATGAGTGCTAAGTGTTAGGGGGTTTCCGCCCCTTAGTGCTGCAGCTAACGCATTAAGCACTCCGCCTGGGGAGTACGGTCGCAAGACTGAATCTCAAAGGAATTGACGGGGGCCCGCACAAGCGGTGGAGCATGTGGTTTAATTCGAAGCAACGCGAAGAACCTTACCAGGTCTTGACATCCTTTTGCCTTCCCTAGAGATAGGGCGTTCCCCCTCGGGGGACAAAAGTGACAGGTGGTGCATGGTTGTCGTCAGCTCGTGTCGTGAGATGTTGGGTTAAGTCCCGCAACGAGCGCAACCCTTGATCTTAGTTGCCAGCATTAAGTTGGGCACTCTAAGATGACTGCCGGTGACACACCGGAGGAAGGTGGGGATGACGTCAAATCATCATGCCCCTTATGACCTGGGCTACACACGTGCTACAATGGACGGTACAAAGGGCAGCAAAACCGCGAGGTCGAGCCAATCCCATAAAACCGTTCTCAGTTCGGATTGTAGGCTGCAACTCGCCTCCATGAAGCTGGAATCGCTAGTAATCGCGGATCAGCATGCCGCGGTGAATACGTTCCCGGGCCTTGTACACACCGCCCGTCACACCACGAGAGTTTGTAACACCCGAAGTCGGTGGGGTAACCTGGGCACAACTTAGCCTCTTATAATTATGATAGGAAGTTAAGTTGTGCCTAGGAGCCAGCCGCCTAAGGTGGGACAGATGATTGGGGTGAAGTCGTAACAAGGTAGCCGTATCGGAAGGTGCGGCTGGATCACCTCCTTTCTAAGGAATAATACGCTTGTTGTTTTGTTTAGTTTTGAGAGAGCATTCCTCTTTCAAACTTAGTATAAAAACTATCGAACCATGTTCTTTGAAAACTAGATAACATAAGTAATGTCAAGATACATCAAAAGTATCGTTCATCTTAGTAAATTTTCTTTTAATAGATATCTATTCGCGATATCGAGGTTAAGTTATTAAGGGCGCACGGTGGATGCCTTGGCACTAGGAGCCGATGAAGGACGGGACTAACACCGATATGCTTTGGGGAGCTGTAAGTGAGCTGTGATCCAGAGATTTCCGAATGGGGAAACCCACTACTCGTCATGGCGTAGTATCTGTACCTGAATACATAGGGTAATGAAGGCAGACCCGGGGAACTGAAACATCTAAGTACCCGGAGGAAGAGAAAGCAAACGCGATTTCCTGAGTAGCGGCGAGCGAAACGGAATTAGCCCAAACCAAGAGGCTTGCCTCTTGGGGTTGTAGGACACTCAACATGGAGTTACAAAGGAACGGGGTAAATGAAGCGACCTGGAAAGGTCAGCCGTAGAAGGTAAAAGCCCTGTAGTTGAAACTTCGTTCCCTCCTGCGTGGATCCTGAGTACGGCGGGACACGAGAAATCCCGTCGGAAGCAGGGAGGACCATCTCCCAAGGCTAAATACTCCCTAGTGACCGATAGTGAACCAGTACCGTGAGGGAAAGGTGAAAAGCACCCCGGAAGGGGAGTGAAAAGATCCTGAAACCGTGTGCCTACAAGTAGTTAGAGCCCTATGTTTTTTCTTCGGAAAAAACCCGGGTGATAGCGTGCCTTTTGTAGAATGAACCGGCGAGTTACGATCCCGTGCAAGGTTAAGTCGATGAGACGGAGCCGTAGCGAAAGCGAGTCTGAATAGGGCGAATGAGTACGTGGTCGTAGACCCGTAACCAGGTGATCTACCCATGTCCAGGGTGAAGTTCCGGTAACACTGAATGGAGGCCCGAACCCACGCACGTTGAAAAGTGCGGGGATGAGGTGTGGGTAGGGGTGAAATGCCAATCGAACCTGGAGATAGCTGGTTCTCTCCGAAATAGCTTTAGGGCTAGCCTCATGTGTTAGAGTCTTGGAGGTAGAGCACTGATTGGACTAGGGGCCCTCATCGGGTTACCGAATTCAGTCAAACTCCGAATGCCAAAGACTTATCCATGGGAGTCAGACTGCGAGTGATAAGATCCGTAGTCAAGAGGGAAACAGCCCAGACCGCCAGCTAAGGTCCCAAAGTATACGTTAAGTGGAAAAGGATGTGGAGTTGCTTAGACAACCAGGATGTTGGCTTAGAAGCAGCCACCATTTAAAGAGTGCGTAATAGCTCACTGGTCGAGTGACTCTGCGCCGAAAATGTACCGGGGCTAAACGTATCACCGAAGCTGCGGACTGTTCTTACGAACAGTGGTAGGAGAGCGTTCTAAGGGCGTTGAAGCTAGACCGTAAGGACTGGTGGAGCGCTTAGAAGTGAGAATGCCGGTATGAGTAGCGAAAGATGGGTGAGAATCCCATCCACCGAATGCCTAAGGTTTCCTGAGGAAGGCTCGTCCGCTCAGGGTTAGTCAGGACCTAAGCCGAGGCCGAAAGGCGTAGGCGATGGATAACAGGTTGATATTCCTGTACCACCTTCACTCCGTTTGAGCAATGGGGGGACGCAGGAGGATAGGGTAAGCGCGCTGTTGGATATGCGCGTCCAAGCAGTAAGGCTGAGAAGTAGGCAAATCCACTTCTCATAAAGGCTGAGCTGTGATGGCGAGGGAAATTTAGTACCGAAGTTCCTGATTTCACACTGCCAAGAAAAGCCTCTAGCGAGGAGAATGGTGCCTGTACCGCAAACCGACACAGGTAGGCGAGGAGAGAATCCTAAGGTGAGCGAGAGAACTCTGGTTAAGGAACTCGGCAAAATGACCCCGTAACTTCGGGAGAAGGGGTGCTCTGTTAGGGTGTTAAAGCCCGAGAGAGCCGCAGTGAATAGGCCCAGGCGACTGTTTAGCAAAAACACAGGTCTCTGCGAAGCCGCAAGGCGAAGTATAGGGGCTGACGCCTGCCCGGTGCTGGAAGGTTAAGGGGAGAGGTTAGCGCAAGCGAAGCTTTGAACCGAAGCCCCAGTAAACGGCGGCCGTAACTATAACGGTCCTAAGGTAGCGAAATTCCTTGTCGGGGAAGTTCCGACCCGCACGAAAGGCGTAACGATCTGGGCACTGTCTCAACCAGAGACTCGGTGAAATTATAGTACCTGTGAAGATGCAGGTTACCCGCGACAGGACGGAAAGACCCCGTGGAGCTTTACTGTAGCCTGATATTGAATTTTGGTACAGCTTGTACAGGATAGGTAGGAGCCTGAGAAGCCGGAGCGCTAGCTTCGGTGGAGGCGTCGGTGGGATACTACCCTGGCGGTATTGAAATTCTAACCCGCACCCCTAATCGGGGAGGGAGACAGTGTCAGGTGGGCAGTTTGACTGGGGCGGTCGCCTCCTAAAGAGTAACGGAGGCGCCCAAAGGTTCCCTCAGAATGGTTGGAAATCATTCGTAGAGTGTAAAGGCACAAGGGAGCTTGACTGCGAGACCTACAAGTCGAGCAGGGACGAAAGTCGGGCTTAGTGATCCGGTGGTTCCGCATGGAAGGGCCATCGCTCAACGGATAAAAGCTACCCCGGGGATAACAGGCTTATCTCCCCCAAGAGTCCACATCGACGGGAGGTTTGGCACCTCGATGTCGGCTCATCGCATCCTGGGGCTGTAGTCGGTCCCAAGGGTTGGGCTGTTCGCCCATTAAAGCGGTACGCGAGCTGGGTTCAGAACGTCGTGAGACAGTTCGGGCCCTATCCGTCGTGGGCGCAGGAAATTTGAGAGGAGCTGTCCTTAGTACGAGAGGACCGGGATGGACGCACCGCTGGTGTACCAGTTGTCTTGCCAAAGGCATAGCTGGGTAGCTACGTGCGGACGGGATAAGTGCTGAAAGTATCTAAGCATGAAGCCCCCCTCAAGATGAGATTTCCTTTAGCGCAAGTTAGTAAGATCCCTGAAAGATGATCAGGTAGATAGGTTCGAGGTGGAAGCGTGGCGACACGTGTAGCTGACGAATACTAATAGATCGAGGACTTAACCAAATTAGAACGATACAATCACTTTCTTGACAGGAAAACATGTTATCTAGTTTTGAAAGAACATCAAAGAGTAAAAAACTCTTGATTTTCTTTCAAAAGTGACTATAATTATTTTATGTCACACTAATAGTCTGGTAATGATGGCGAAGAGGCCACACCCGTTCCCATACCGAACACGGAAGTTAAGCTCTTCAGCGCCGATGGTAGTTGGGGGCTGTCCCCCTGTGAGAGTAGGACGTTGCCAGGCTGTTATATATCGGAGGATTAGCTCAGCTGGGAGAGCACCTGCCTTACAAGCAGGGGGTCGGCGGTTCGATCCCGTCATCCTCCACCAAAGTTTTTTCACGCTAGTGAAAATAACTTACATTTCACGGTAGTGAAAATAATCTTCCATAGTTTCACGCTAATGAAAATAACTTACATTTAAATTTAGCCGGTGTAGCTCAGTTGGTAGAGCAACTGACTTGTAATCAGTAGGTCGTGGGTTCGACTCCTATCGCCGGCACCACTTTACCTTTATATTTATTTAGTGCCATTAGCTCAGTTGGTAGAGCATCTGACTTTTAATCAGAGGGTCGAAGGTTCGAATCCTTCATGGCACACCATCTACGCGGGTGTGGCGGAATTGGCAGACGCGCTAGACTTAGGATCTAGTGTCTTTGACGTGGGGGTTCGAGTCCCTTCACCCGCATAATAGAATAGCCAGCGGAAGTAGTTCAGTGGTAGAACACCACCTTGCCAAGGTGGGGGTCGCGGGTTCGAATCCCGTCTTCCGCTCCAACAGAAGTGCCGGGGTGGCGGAACTGGCAGACGCACAGGACTTAAAATCCTGCGGTAGGTGACTACCGTACCGGTTCGATTCCGGTCCTCGGCACCAAACTTTTTTCACTTAGTGAAAATAAGTATCCTTGAATTGCACAAAAGGTATTAAATTTTGACTGCAGTAAAACAAGAAATAAATAGCGCCCGTAGCTCAATTGGATAGAGCGTTTGACTACGGATCAAAAGGTTAGGGGTTCGAGTCCTCTCGGGCGCGCCATATCGGGGAGTAGCTCAGCTTGGTAGAGCACTTGGTTTGGGACCAAGGGGTCGCAGGTTCAAATCCTGTCTTCCCGACCACTTAATATTATAATGGGGCCTTAGCTCAGCTGGGAGAGCGCCTGCCTTGCACGCAGGAGGTCAGCGGTTCGATCCCGCTAGGCTCCACCAATAAAACAATATGTTCTTTGAAAACTAAACAAAACAACAGCGTGTAAGTTAATCTTTAAGATTAACAACAAACAATTAATTGACATTAGTCAGCAAACATTATGAGCATAAGCTCAAACACTCTTCGGAGAGT